>JAZFSB010000338.1:0-4096 GCA_036445935.1 Alphaproteobacteria bacterium
ATAGGCCGCGCGGCCGGTGCGCTCTACCAACGCAATCAGCGGATGGAATTCTGGATCGACGACTGGCGCGCAGTCGCCCAGTGCCTCGATACGGTTGAGCAGGGCCGTATGCGCTTCGGTCGCGCCCTCGGTCCGGATTGTGGCATCCGCCGTTTCGGCCCGTTGCCGAATGTCGAGCACCAGCCAGGCGCCGGTGCTGTCCAGCCGCCCGAGCTGGGCCAGGTCGAGCACCACATCGCCTTTGCCCGCAAACGTCATGTTCTGGATACGGGAATGCAGTTTCGTCGCCGTCTCAATGGTCCAGTCGCCGGTCGCCCCGAGATGAAGCGACCCGTCGCGCTGTCTCGCCTCGAGATCGCCGGGCGTTGATGGCATGATCAAATCCGTGCCAATTACCCTTGCGGAAATAGCACAGATACCCCGCCGATCAAAGCCGGCCGCCGCGCTTGACAGCGCGCGGACGCTCCAGACAATGCGGCGCGCCGGGCGGGGATGGCCGGTCATCGCAATTTGGAGAGTTTCAATGTCGTTTCTGCTGATCAAACCCGAGGAAATTCAGGATCTGGTGTCGATGGCCGAATGCATCGATGCGGTCGAGAAGGGCTATGTCGGCGCCTACCGTTATCCGGTCATCAACGCGCCGCGCCGCCGGGTCCATTCGCCGGAAGGGGTGCGGATCAGCAACTTTCCTGGTGGCGTGCATGATATGGGGGGCATCGGAGCGGCGTCGCGTGCCGAGAAGGTCGTGCAGGAAGGCGCCAACCAGCGCTATGCCTTTCGCGAGCACCCGGTTCATGTGTTGAATGATTCCAAGACCGGCGAGCTTATGGCCATGGTGATCGGTGAGCCGGTGGAAAAGACGCTCGGCTATACCAGCCTGGTGGCGCTGCGCACCGCGGCGACGTCGGGCGTCGCCTTCCGCTACATGGTGCGCGAGAATGCCGAAACCGCTGGGCTGCTGGGTTCGGGCGGCCAGGGGGCCAACCAGCTTCTCGCCCTGCTGTCGGTTCGTCCCGGTATCAAGCGGATCAAAGTCTACAGCCGCAGCGCCGACAACCGGCGCGCCTTCGCCGAAAAGTACGGGTCGCAATTCGGTGTGGAGATCGAGCCCGTCGATAGCACCGAAGAAGCCATTCGTGGCGTCGATGCGCTGCTCTGCGCCACCAACACCAATGTAGAGCTGTTCGATGGCGACCTGCTGGAGCCCGGGCAGCACCTGACCGGCATCATCGGCGGCAATGTCCAGCTTGTGCAAGGCGGATTTCTAAAGAAGGCGCGGCGTGAAATCGACGACCGCACGGTCGAGCGCGCCGACATCGTGGTCGCCAATCTGAGCGAATCCATCGTTTCCGAACAGCAGGGGGATCTCTACGAGCCGATCCAGAAAGGGTTGATAAAGCTCGAAGATATCGGCGAGTTGGGTCAGATGGCGGCGGGCGATTTCGTTGGTCGCGCGAATGACGACCAAATCACCTATCACAAGAACAACAACGGCACCGCGGCCTCCGAGATTGCGATTGCCCTGCTGGTCTATCAGAAGGCGAAAGCGGCCGGGCGCGGAACCGAGATCGATTTGATCGCGCCCGACGTGCTGAAGCAGCAGTTCGCCAAATGAGCCGTCTCAGGCCCGCCCGAAACGGGTCAACCGCCGGGCGGTTTGCCGCTCGGCAGGTTGTAGTCGGCATCGACGCTCTCGACCAGGGCCAGCGCGTCGTCGATTTTCACCACGTCGGCATATTTGGCGTTCATGTCGCACAAATTGATGGCGTGCGAGGCCTGTGAGCGGTCGAAGCAGCCTTCTTCGACCACCGTGCAGCGCAGATTGTTGCTGAACGCGTCGATTACGGACGCCCGCACACAGCCCGACGTGGTGGTGCCGGTGACGATCAGTGAATCGGCGCCGAGATCATTGAGGAACGCCTGCAAGGGCGTGCCTGAAAACGCACTCGGCTTGAGCTTGCGGATCACGATATCCCGTGGCCCCGGTGCGATTTCGTCCATGATGTCATTGCCGTCGCGGTTGAATCCACTGGCGTTGGGCGCGATCACGTCCTCGTCTGTGCGGGCATTCTTCCAGGCCCATCCGCCCGCGTCCCACCCGTCCTCGCGTACCGAGCCGGTGGTGTAGATAACCGGCAGGCCCTTTTTGCGGGCGGCATCGATCAACCGGCGGATATGGGGCAGCGCATCCCACGCATCCTCGCCACAGCTGTTATGGAAGCGCTTGATCGAGTCCAGGATTGGCTCGCGCCTGTCGCCGCAAAAATTGTAGCTGACATCGATGATCAGAAGCGCCGGCTTCTTGCCTGGCCCCGCCTGCGCGCCGAACCCGCTTTGGTCGAAGACCTTCTTGTCGCGTTCGGTCAGGAACGTGTCCCAGGGGTTTTGGTCGGGCATGGCCGGGTCCTTATGTTGCGCCCGGCACCAGCCCGCTCCCCCTGCCGGTCACCCATAGGATACTCGCGTTGGGTGATCGGGAGGGGGAGCGACCGGCGCCGCCTTTTTCAGTATTAAAGAGGATTGCCGCTCGGCAGGTTGTATTCGGCGTCGATGGTCTCGACCAGGGCCATTGCGTCCTCGACCGGTATCACGTCGGCGTATTTGGCGTTCATGTCGCACAGATTGACGGCATGCGACGCCTGCGATCGATCGAAGCAGCCTTCCTCGACGATGGTGCAGCGCAAATTGTTGCTGAACGCGTCGATCACGGACGCCCGTACGCAGCCCGACGTGGTGGTGCCGGTGACGATCAGTGAATCGGCGCCGAGATCGTTGAGGAACGCCTGCAAGGGCGTGCCCGAAAACGCGCTCGGCTTATGCTTGCGGATCACGATATCTCGGGGGCCGGGCGCGATTTCGTCCATGATGTCATTGCCGTCGCGGTTGGTTTCACGCGCCGCGGGCTTGCCGCTTTGGACATCTTCGTTCGAACGAGAACTTTTCCACGACCAGCCACCCTTGTCCCACCCGTCATCGCGGACAGAGCCGGTGGTGTAGATCACCGGGATGCCCTTTTCGTGGCAGCGGTCGATCAGCCGACGGATATGGGGCAGCGCTTCCCAGGCGTCTTCGCCGCATGAGGTGCGCCATTTTTTGATCGATTCCAGGATCGGCTCGGACGCCTCGCCGCAAAAGGCGTAGTTGACGTCGATGATCAGCAGCGCCGGCTTCTTGCCACCGCCCGCCAGCGTCCCGTAACCCGATTGCTCGAACACCGCCTTGTCCCGTTCGGTCAGGAATTTGTCCCAGATACGCTCTGCCATTGCTTTGTCTCCCTCGTCGATTGGTCCTTGGGGAAAGTCTAGGTTCCGCCGGGCTGGGATGCAACCGCGTCCCCTCAATGGAAATCGCGTGATGGGTAGGCCGTGCCAAGCCGGGGGTCGGCGCTATTGCCAGCCAGCGCCATTAGCCGGTCGGTGAGGTCACGCAGGCGGCGCGCGATGACGTGGATCACCAGCCCCTCGCGCTGCAATTCGCCACTGACCAGCAGCAGGCGCGCGCCCAGCGTTTCCTTGCGGTAGCGCTCGAACAGTTTGGGCCAGACGATCAGGTTGGCGATACCGGTCTCATCCTCCAGCGTGATGAAGATCACCCCGCTTGCCGTGCCGGGACGCTGGCGGGTGATGGCGAGCCCGGCCACGGTGACGATGCGCCCCGGTTGCGTGTCGGCCAGCGCGGCGGCCGGGATCACGCCTTCGCGGGCAAGCTCGTCGCGCAGCAGCTCAAGCGGATGGTGTTTGAGCGACAGGCGCAGCGCCGCGTAATCGTGGCTCACCGCTTCGCCCGGCGCCATCTCGGGCAGGGTGACGGCGGGCTCGGCGGCGCCCTCGCCAGTTTCCGCGAATAGCGGCAGTGGCGCCGGCGCACGCCGCTTTGTCTGCCACAGAGCCTGGCGGCGGGATAGCCCCATCGAGCCGAAGGCATCGGCGCGGGCGAGCCGTTCCAGCACCTTGCCGCCGAGCACGCCGCGCCGCCACAAATCCTCGACATCGGAGAACGGCCGCGCGTTGCCGGCCGCGCGCGCCGCCGTCAGCGCCGCCGCGTCGCGCTCAGCCAGACCCCGCACCTGGCGCAGGCCAAGCCGCAGCGCAGGCGC
>JAZFSB010000339.1:0-8818 GCA_036445935.1 Alphaproteobacteria bacterium
GTGATCTTCCACGATTCCCGATGCTGGACCTTGAGGTAAAGGAAGACATAGAGCGGCAAGGCAACCATCTGACCGCCGACATAGGTGACAGCGACGATGCCCGAGAACCAGCAAAACATGCCTAAAACGCCCAGCGGTTCTTTCGACGCCCGCAGCACGCCGGCATATTGCGTGAAGAACGGTCCGGTTATTTCACTGGATTTGGCAGTAAGAATGTCCCTGAGATCGCTAAGAATCATCAGCAGACAGAAGGCGGCGCCGGGATAGGAAAAGGCGAGCACGATGCGGCCGCCTTCCTGCCGCCAGCCGCTGGCCTCGACGATCGCATAGGCGAAGACCGCGAACAGGAAGATGGAGAAAGGCAGCGAGGTGAATTTCTGCAGCTCCGCTTCCCTGCCAGACGCCGAGCCTTCACCGATCGCTGCATCCGGCGATTCCCGGCGCTGCTTGATGATCCCCCGCGCCGAAAGAACCACGGTCAGAACGGCGAGCGCGGCGATGATGCCGCTGACCGGCCGCAGCAACCAGTCCCAGGTATATTTCTGCAAGGTGATGTCGAGCGCGGTTTCCATGATCGAGCCAAGGACGAAGCCAAGGACCAATGGCGCCCGGGGCCATCCGGCATATCGCATGACCAGTCCGAGCAGGCCCAGGATCAGGAACAGATACCAGTCGCCCATCACGGACCCCGACATCCAGGACCCCATGAATACGAAAACGACGATGGCGGGAATAATCAGCTCGCTGCGGATAAACGTGACCTTGGCGAGCTGCTTGGACCACAGCATCAGCAAGCCGGCACCGATGATATTGGCGATGACGACGGTCCACATCATGGCGAAGGTGATGTGAAGCTTGTCTGTCAGCATCGACGGGCCAGGCGTGATTCCCTGGATCAAAAAGGCGCCCAGCAGGATCGCCATGGTGGCGCTGCCCGGAATGCCGAAGGCGATCGTCGGGATCAGCGAGGCGCCCTTCATGGCGTTGTTGGCGCTTTCGGGCGCGATGACGCCGCGGACGTCGCCCTTGCCGAAATTTTCCCTGTCGGGTGTGCTCTGTACCGCGTGACCGTAAGCGACCCAGTCGACGATCGACGCGCCGAGCCCGGGCAGGATGCCGATATACATGCCGATGGCGCTGCATCTCAGGACCAGCCACCAGTTCTCGAACGCATCCTTGATGCCCTGAAGCATGCCGTGCTCGACCTCGGCTTCGTCAACCTGCGAAATCGAGGAATGGCGGATCGCCAGGAAGACCAGTTCGGGAACGGCGAAAAGGCCGAGCGCGATGGGTATCACCGGCAGGCTTTCGTCGAGCAGATAAACAATGTCGAAGGTGTAGCGGGAAATGCCGCCCTGCGGTGAAAACCCGATGCAGGAGATGAGAATGCCGAGACAGGCGGCGCCAAGGCCCTTGATCATGGAGCCGCCGCTCAGCGTTCCCACCATGGTGAGCCCGAGGACGCCCAACATGAAGAATTCAGGCGAGGCGAAGGAGAGAATGAGCGGTTTGACCAGCGGCAGCGACAGGCCGAGCATCAGGGCGCCGAGGACGCCGCCTACGGCCGAACAGGTAAACGCCGCGCCGAAAGCGCGAGAGGCCTCGCCCTTCTGCGCCATCGGATAGCCGTCGAGGATGGTGGCCTGCGATCCCGCCGTGCCCGGCACGCCCAGCATGACCGACGAAATCGTGTCGCTGGTGGTGGTGACGGCGTACATGCCCATCAGCAGCGCGAACGCCGCGACCGGTTCGACGCCAAACGTGAAAGGTAGCAAAATGGCCATGCCGACAAGGCCGGACAGGCCCGGCACCGCGCCGAAATACATACCGGCGAGGACGCCGACCATCAGATAACCGATCGCCGGCCAAGCCACGACTTGGACCAGGCCCAGGAGAGCGCTATCAAGCATGATTTTCCTATCGGGATCAGGGGCCGTGGAAGTCTTCCACGGCCCCTAGTTTCCGAACGAACGCCGGTTGGTCTGCTTCTATTTCTTGTCGACTTTCTCGAGATAGCCTTTCAGGAAATCGAGCGTTCCCTGTGACAGCTTCGTGCTCGCCGCAAGAATTTTTTCGCCGGCTGCGCCAACGTCGAAGGACGGCACGAAGTTCACCGTTTTCAACGCGTCCGCCCTGAACGTGGGATCGGTGTTGAGCTTGAGAACAGCGGCGCGCAATGCGTCCCTGGCCACTTTGGGCGACCCCGGGGGAAGAATGACCGACCTTTGCGCCATGCTGCCGGCCCGGTTTATCTCGCGGAAAACCTGCCACAGCTTGCCGGACGGTTTCTTGCCCTTGACCTTCTCGTAGTATTTATCGAACGGCAGCATGTCGAGGCCCTTGCCGAGACTTGGCGGTGAATAGATCCTCTTGCCATCATCGAGCGGGTAATAGAAAAGCCCGATCGCCTTGCCGGTCTTGATAAGGGTCGGAATAACCTTGGCGCGGAATGACGGCTGGGAATCTGTCAGGTAATCGCCCTCGCCCTGCAGAACCGCGATCCGCGCTTTCGACGTTCCCCGGTATCCGGTGACGTACTTGTATTTCAGGCCCAGCATATCGAGCACAAGACGTTCACGAAGATCGAGGCTGCTTCTGGACCGCAGACCCAGAAGCGTAAAGCCCTTGGTCTTCATGAGATCTTCCGGCTTCTTGATGCCGGGCGGGACGTCGGTGCGAATATAGGCGTAGGACGAACCGGCCGCGGTTGCGATCAGTTCGAAAGCCCCCGGATCGACCCTGACGCCCCTGTCCTTCAACGGCTTGAAGGCCTGGGTCGAGGCCAGGGCCGTAAAATAGCCCATTGTCTTGCCATCGGGACGCGCTTTTGCTCCCAGGTAATTGGTCGCAACGGTGCCACCGGCGCCGGCCATGTTCTTGGAAATGACCTGTGGATTGCCGGCGATGAGCCGGCCGATATTGCGGGCGAACAGGCGCCCCTCGATATCGGTTGGCCCGCCGGCCGAGTAATTGATCAGGATGGTCAGGCGCTTGCCCTTGTAGAAGTCGGCCGCCTGGGCCGGGATCGCAAACGCGGCGGCGATGCCGAGCGCGGCCGCGAGAGTGGAAATTCCGTATCTGGTTGTCATATTCAGGTGCCTCCTCAGTTGTGATGCCGGTAAGCACGGTCCTTGCCGGCCATCGGAAATCAACAAACGCTACCTGCGACTTCGCCGGTCGATCGCCGGCACGCACGCCACTACACCAGTCGACCGCCAGCTCACGATTCTTATGGCGGCCATGCCTGCCGCGCGCCGATTAAGTCGGGCCCGCGGCGAAAGAGTAATTACAATTTGCGACGTCGTCCCGTTACAGTCCGGGATTAATTCTGGCGCGCCGCCCTCTCCCTGTATCAATATTGAGACGATGTTCGGAGACACCGTCCTGCCTGTCAACCCATTCGCATGCAAATAGTTTTTACAACCGGGCCGCGCGATCGAGCTATTTCTCGGTGGTGGAATCGCGGTAGACAGGGCAGATATCGACCGCGCGCACGCCCCGGCCCGCCTCGCGTACGATCAGCGGGTTGATCTCCAGATCGGCGATGAAGGGGCGGTGATCGAGAAAAAGCCGCGACAGGCCACAGACGGCGTCGATCAGCGCATCGATATCCGCGGGTGGCCCACCGCGATAACCGCGAAGCAGCTTGGCCACCACCAGCTCGTCGATCATCGCGCGCGCATCGCGCCGCCCAACCGGCAGCATGCGGAACGCGGTGTCCTTGACCAGCTCGACCAGCACGCCGCCCGCCCCCATCACCAATACCGGGCCGTAAAGCGGATCGTCGCGCACCCCGAGGATGATCTCTACTCCCGCCACCATTTCCTGCACCAGGTAGCCGTCGATCGCAGCCCCTGGCGCGTGTTTTCTTAACGCGCGGGCAAGCTCTGCGGCTGCGGCGCGCACCTCGGCGGCATTGCGCAGGTTGAGCCGTACCCCGCCGACCTCGGTCTTGTGACTGACTTCGGGTGAGACGATTTTGAGCGCCACTGGAAATCCGATGCGGCGGGCGGCATTCGCGGCCGCGCTGGCGCTTTCGGTGAGCCGGGTTTTCGGCGGCGGCAGCCCGGCACGGCGCAACGTTCCCGTCAGACGGCGGGGCGACACCGCCTGCGCCGTGCCGCCTGGCCTCGGCAGTTTCGGAATTTTTCGGCCCGCGCGGGCAGCGTAAAAAGCTAGCGCCTTCATGGCGCGCAACGTTTCCGGCATCGACTGCAGGTGTGGAATACGGGTCTGTTCCTGAAACACCTGGCCGTATTCAGAAACCTGGTACTCCATGCGGCTGAAGGCGAAGACCGGTGCGGCCACGCGGTCAGCCAGCGCGCGGAATGGGGCCACGTCCTTTTCGCCCTCGGTCCTTGGCGTGCGCGCCTCGAAGGCCAGCATGTCGATACCGGGATCGGCACACACCGCCTCGCAGATGCGCATATAGTTTTCCATGCTGGCAAATCCGGCCTGGCCGCAATCCATCGGGTTGCGGATCGGCATGTCGGGCCCGACCAGGTCCTTCAGCGCCTTGCGGGTTGCGGGCGCGAAGCGGCCCAGCCGGGCGCCCTCTCGCTCGGCGTAATCGTAGAGCAGATCGACCACCCCGCCGGAATTGGTCATGAACGCCATGCGGTCACCCGTGGGCAGCCGTCCGGCCTGAAAGGCGAGCGCGGTTTCGGTCATGTCGTCGAGCGAGGGGCAAAGCACGATGCCGTACCGTTCGCACAGCGCGGCGAAAACATCGTAATCACCCGCGATGGCGCCGGTGTGGGACTGGGCGGCGGCGCGCGATTGCTCGGACTGGCCGGCCTTGACCGCGAGGATAGGCTTACCGGCGATGAGCGCGCGGCGCGCGGCTTCCTTGAACGCTTCCGGCCGGCGAACGCCTTCCAGCATCAGGATGATCAGGGTGGTGTGCGGATCATCGACCAGGAAATTGACGTAATCGGCGGCGTCCAGGCTAAGCTCGTTTCCCGACGAGACCATGTAGCTGAACCGCATGCCGCGCTCGGCGCCGGTCCGGCACCAATGCTGCAGCGTGCCGCCACTCTGGAACACGGCGCCAACACCGCCAGGCGTCGCGTTGTTGAAATCCGGGTTGGGGTAGAGAAACAGCTTCTCTCGCATCGAGATATTGCCCATGCAGTTTGGTCCGCAGGCGACCAGACCGCTGTCCTCGCACAGCGCCGCGAGCGCCGCGCCGCGCCGGTGAAATTCGGGATTGTCCCCTTCGCCGATGCCGGATGCGTAGACCAGCGCCGATTTCAACCCGCGCGCCACGCCGTCTTCCAACGCCGGCAGCACCCGTTCCGCCGGGATGATGATCAACGCCAGGTCGGGCGCCTCGGGCAGTGATGTAAAATCGGGATAGCACCGCACCCCCCAGACGGTCTCACGCGTCGGGTTGATCGGATAAAGGCGCGCCGCCGCGCCGGTGCCGGTCAGGTTGCGATGGATAGAGACCGGCCAGCGGGCGCGGTCGGAGGCGCCGACGATAGCAATTGATTTTGCCTGCAGCAGCGGCGCGACGGAACGGAACATGGCGCGACCTTCCCGGATAAGTTTTTTCATTGCGGTCATGTTCCGGGGCGGCGGCGGCGCTGTCAACGCGGGCGGCGTTTGACCATCGACCGGTCAGCCGATAGAGAAGGTTGCGAAACAGACAGGGAGACGGGCGATGAGCGATGAATTCCGCGCGCTGGTGCTGGAAGAGGACGAGGGCAAGGTATCGGCTTCGGTCCAGATGCTGGATGACGCGCGCCTGCCGGACGGCGACGTCACCGTCGATGTCGCCTGGTCCGACCTCAACTACAAGGATGGCATGGTGCTGAAGGGCATCGGCCGGCTGGTGCGGAATTACCCGCACGTCCCCGGCATCGATTTCGCCGGCACGGTGTCCCTGTCCGACTCGCCCGACTTCAAGCCGGGCGACAAGGTGGTGCTGACCGGCTGGCGGGTGGGCGAAGCGCATTGGGGCGGCTATGCCGAGCGCGCGCGGGTCAAATCCGACTGGCTGGTGCCGTTGCCCGACGGGCTTTCCGAAAAAGATGCGATGACGCTGGGCACGGCGGGCTTCACCGCGATGCTCTCGGTCATGGCGCTGGCCGAACACGGCGTCACTCCCGATAGCGGGCCGGTGCTGGTGACCGGCGGCGGCGGCGTCGGCGGGGTGGCGATCGCCCTTCTGGCGGCGCATGGCTACGAAGTCCATGCCTCGACCGGCCGGGCGGAGCTGGCCGATTACCTGACCGGGTTGGGCGCTGGTGAGATCGTGCCGCGCGCCGAACTGGCCGAACTGCCCAAGCGCCCGCTTGCGTCGGAACGCTGGGCCGGCGCGATCGATGCCGTCGGCGGCAACACGCTGGCGGCGCTCTTGACGCAGATCAAATATGGCGGCGCGGTCGCGGCCTGCGGGCTGGCCGGCGGAGCGGAACTTAGCACCACGGTGCTGCCCTTCCTGCTCCGGGGCGTCAATCTGCTGGGTATCGATTCGGTGATGTGTCCGGGCCCACGGCGCGTTGCCGCCTGGGCGGCGATCGCCGACAAGATGCCGCGGGACGCCCTGGGTGCGCTGGCCGAGACCGCCACGCTCGAAGATCTGCCAGGCCTCGCCGACAAGATCCTGAAAGGCGGCGTGCGCGGCCGGGTGATCATCGATCCGTCATCCGTGGTTTGACGATTGCGGCCATTGCGACCAGCGACAATTTTGGTGGCTCTCCAAATCTGTCTTCGGGTTATCCCTCCAAAAAATTACATCTAACCCATTGAAAAAATTGGTGCCCGCTGCCGGACTCGAACCGGCACTTCCTTATCGGAAAACGGATTTTAAGTCCGTTGTGTCTACCAATTCCACCAAGCGGGCTTGGGTCTGGCGATGGCGCGAACGGTAACGGTTAGGCGCGCGGATTTCATCCCTTATCGCGACTCATACCTAGGATCAGTGTTCTGGGGCGGATGTTCAAGCGCCTGGGTCACGGCGATACGCTGGCGGGCAAGCCAGATCCAGGCGGCCATACAGATCACGGCGCCCGAGGCGAGCGCCCATTGCAACCCAACCAAATCCGCCGCCGCCCCCATGATCAGCGCCCCCACCGCCGGCCCGCCGCGATAGACCAGCCCGTAGAGGCTCATCACCTGGCCGCGCATATGCCCCTCGACGGCGTTCTGCATCAGTGATTGCGTCGCCGTGCCCGCCATGGTGATGGTAATTCCGAAAACGAAACAGGCGACGAGCCCGAGCGGATACCAGTCGCTCGCCGTGAAGGCCAGGATGGTTATCGCGCTGGCGATAAGCGCCAGCAACGCAATGTTGGTAAGGCCCACCATACGCCCGCGCTGGGCCAGCCAGACAGCGGTGATCAGCGCCCCCAAACCGGCCGAGGCGGTAAGTTGGGCCAACCCTTCGATGCCCCGGTGAAATACCGCGTCGGCGAAGCCCGGCAGCAGCTCGAGCATCGGCTTGACGCCGATCGCCATGGCGAATAGCAGGACCAGGATCGGCCCAATGCCGGGGTGGCGCCTGGCATAGCCGATGCCGTTGAACGACTGGGACAGCATGCCGCCCCGCGACCTGCCGCTGGTTTCAACGTTGATCAGGCGCATTTTCATCAGCGCAACGATGAACACCACGAACGTCGCGGCATTGAACAAAAACGCCTCGCCCACCCCCCAGATCGCCATGATCCCGCCGGCCAGCGCCGGGCCGATAAACCGTGCGGCGTTGAAGGCGGCAGAGTTCAGCGCCACGGCGGACGCAATGTAACGGTGTTCAACCAGGTTGGGGATCATCGATAGCCGCGCCGCGGTATTGAACGCCCACACCACGCCAATAAACGCCGACAAGACGACCAGCCACCAGATGGTGATATCACCCGTAAAGGTCAGGAAAGCCAGCAGCAGCGCCTGGGCGCTCGCCAGATATTGGCTCAGGATCGTGATCTTGAGCCGGTCATAGCGATCGGCGACAAGGCCGGCCAACGGGGTCAGCACCACGATCGGAAACAGGTCGGCAAAGGCAATCAGCCCCAGCCAGGTGCCGGAATGGGTGAGATCCCAGGTCAGCCAGCCAATGGCGATGCGCTGCACCCACATGCCGATCAACGAAACGGTGCTTCCCGCCGCATAGAGCCCGAAATTGCGCTGGCGTAGCGCGGCGAAGGCGCCCGAGGAATTGTCCGCCGTCGCCATCGCGCCCCTAGCCCTGCCCGTCCCGTTTCTCCAGCGCCGCCGCTATGGTCGCATAGCGCCGCAGCATCAGCACGAACACGATGCCGGTCAGCGCGCCGCCGCCAACCATGGCCGCCTGCAACCCGATCCACTCGGCAGCCAATCCTATTATCACCGCACCGAGCGCGGGCGCGCCGCGATGCACCATGCCGTAAAGGCTCATCACGCGTCCGCGCATGGCGCCCTCGACTGAATTCTGCATCAGGATCTGCGTACTGGTGCCGGCCAGCGTCACCGCGGCCCCGACCAGCAAGGTGCCGAACAGACCGACCCAGATGATCTTCGTCGCGCACACGATGAACACACCGACGACGCCCAGTATCATGGCGCCGAAGGCGATGCGCGTGGTGCCCTGGGCTTGGCCGCGCGCGGCGATCCACAGCCCGGCGACGATCGCACCGGCGCCGGCGACCGCGGCGAAGGTGGCGAACCCCTCGACGCCGGCGCCGAACACCCCGTCGGCGAGGCCCGGCAGCAATTCCAGGAATGGCTTGAACCCAATGGCGGCGGCGGCCAGCAGGATCAGCGCCGGGCCGATGCCGGGATGGCGCGCGGCGTAGCGCATGCCGTCGAAGGCCTGGGCGAACACATTGCCGCCGCGGCC
>JAZFSB010000340.1:0-2920 GCA_036445935.1 Alphaproteobacteria bacterium
AAAGGGAGACACAATATGGCGGCGAAGAAACTTCAGTGCGTGAAGGTCGAGAAAAAGGGCGGTATCACCTGGGTGTGGCTCAACCGGCCCGAAAAGCGCAACGCGATGAGCCCGCAGCTCCATTTCGAAATGGACGAAACCCTGCGTGTACTGGAAACCGACCCGGAAACGCGCTGCGTGGTGATCGCGGGCGCGGGCGGCTATTTCAGCGCCGGCCAGGATCTCAAGGAATTCTTTCGCGCCAACGAAAACAACCCGGCCGGGCGCAAGGCATCCGTCGAAGCCGCCAACCGCTGGCGCTGGGAACGACTTTACAAGTATGACAAGCCAACCATCGCTATGATCGAGGGCTACTGCGTCGGCGGCGCGTTCATGCAGCTCTGCGGCACCGACTTCGCCATCGCGGACGAAAAAGCGGTGTTTTCGCTCTCGGAAGTCAACTGGGGCATCCTGCCGGGCGCGCTGGTCAGCAAGGTGGTCAGCGACATGATCCTGCCGCGCCACGCGCTTTATTATGCCTGCGTCGGCGAAGCCTTCGACGGCAAGGAGGCCGAGCGTGTCGGGCTTATCAACTTCGCCGTGCCAAAAAGACAACTGGTCAACAAGACCATCGAGCTCGCCAAGAAGCTGATGGCCAAAAGCCCGGCAGTGCTGCGCGCCACCAAGCAGGCGGTGCGCAATGTGCGGACCATGGATTTCGGCCAGTCCTACGACTATCTCGCCGCCAAGGGCACGGCGATCAAGGTCGGCGACGCGGAAGATTCCTACAATACCGGCCTGACACAGTTCCTCGATGAAAAGAGCTACAAGCCCACCTTCGAGCCCTTCGCGCTGAAAGGCAAAAAGGCCCCGGCCCGCAAGAAGGCGGCGGCGAAAAAGAAGCCTGCGAAAAAGACTGCGAAAAAAGCCGCACGCAAAAAAGCCACCGCGCGCAAACGGAAATAGCCGCGTACTTCTCCCTCCCCCTCGATGGGGGAGGGCCGGGGTGGGGGTGATTCCGCCCCCACCCAAAACACACGGCGTCATGCGCGGACTTGATCCGCGCATCTCTGGCCGCCTTAGTCCAGTGGCGTTTAATTTTGCATGAGATACGCGGGTCACGCCCGCGTATGACGAAATTGGAACGAGCGTCTCGAAGGCCGCACGATGGGAAACCCGACCGCTACCCCGCGCGCGGGACGGCGCGGATATCGACGGCGCGGACGCCTTTGCCGGCGGGGCCAACCATCAGTGGGTTGATCTCTATATCCGCCAGCCATTCCCGGTGGTCGAGATAGAAATCGCCGAGCGCCACCACCGCGTCTACCAGCGCGTGAACATCGCACGCGGCCCCGCCGCGAAACCCTTGCAGCAGATCGGTGACGCGGAGTTCCTTCAGCATGGCGCGCACGTCGCCCTTTGTTACCGGCAACAGGCGGATGGCGACGTCCCGCACCAGCTCGACCATGACACCACCCGCGCCGAGCACGATCATCGGCCCGTAGAGCGGATCGTCGCGCGCGCCGACCAAAATCTCGACACCCGACACCATCTCCTGCGCCAGATAGCCCTCGATCACGGCGCTTGGATTCACCGCCTTCAGCCGTTCCGCCATCGATGCCGCCGCCGCTTCGACCGCCGCCGCGTCCATGAGGCCAAGTGAAACACCGCCGACCTCGGTCTTGTGGCTGGCTTGCGGCGAGACGATCTTGAGCGCGACCGGAAAGCCGACCTTGGCCGCCGCCTCTGCCGCTTCAGCGGCGTCACCGGCGCGCGCGGTCGCCGGCGCACACAGCCCGACGCGTCCCAGGGCCGCTTCAAGTGCCGCCCCCGAACAGTCCGCCTGATTGCCGCCCGCCACGGGCAGGGCCGGCAGGGACCGTGCCGCGCGTTCGGCGAAAAACCACAAGGCGTTCATCGCACGGACCGCCGGCAGCAGCCCTTGCAGATACCACAGGTTGGTATCGGCCTGGGCGGCCAGCCCGTCCGGGTTGACCTGATGCGCCATGCGCGCAAACGCGATCACCGGCTTGTCGGTCGCAGCCAGCAATTCCTTAACCGGTTCATCGGCGCCGGTGGCGCGCGCGGTCCCCGGCATGTTGATGCACCAGCCGACGATATCGACGCCCGGATCGCGCGCGAACGCCTTGCAGATCTCGACCGGGGCCGAGCGGCCCGAAGCGCCGACCGGCGCGCCGGTGTCGATCGGGTTGCGGATCGGCGTATCCGGCGGCAAATGCGGGCGGATTGCCTCGACCGTCTCGGGCCCGAGTTCCGGGACCACCGCGCCCTCGGCGTCGGTATAGTCGTGCAGCAAATCCACCGTGCCGCCCGATGTGGTCATGAAGGCGATCGCCGGCCCCTTGGGCAGCCTTCCCTGCTGGAAGGCCAGGGTCACTTCCAGCATGTCTTCCAGCGATTCCACGGTGATGATGCCGTAGCGCTCGCACATGGCGAGAAAGGCGGCGTAATCACCGGCCACCGCGCCCGAATGCGATTGCGCGGCGTCACGCGACTTTTGCGACCGCCCGGTCTTGATCGCGATCAGCGGCTTGCCGGCGGCCAGCGCCCGGCCCGCCGCCAGCATGAAGGCGGCGGGGTCGCGGATGCCCTCGATGAACAGAATGATCTGGCGGGTGCCCTCGTCATCGACCAGGAAATTCACATAATCCGCAAGATCGAGGTCGAGCTCGTTGCCCGACGAGATGGCGTAGGAAAATTTCAAGCCCCGCTCGGTGAAGGATTTGACGACATAGCTCAGCGTGCCGCCCGATTGGGTGACCAGCGCGACCGGTCCCGGGTCCAGCTTGGCGACATGGGTGTGCGGGTACATGTAAAGCCGCTGGCGCACGCCGACCGAGCCCATGCAGTTGGGACCGATCACCGCGACGTCGAGCGTCGCCAGGAATTTTTTGAATTTTTCGCCACGCGCGATGGAATC
>JAZFSB010000341.1:0-3796 GCA_036445935.1 Alphaproteobacteria bacterium
CTATATTTTGTTGCCGACGGCAAAGGCGGCCACCTGTTCGCTCGTACTCTGGCCCAGCACAATCGCAATGTCGCCCGCTGGCGGCGGTTACGGCGCCAGTTACGGCGTTGACTTCGTTCGGGTCCGGTGCCGTAAGATCGGAAAACGCTCTATTGCTCAGGAGGCGAGCATGACCAAGGATGCCGAGACCGCGATTCAGTCCGTGATCGAGCTTATCACCACCTATGCGCTTGACGTCGTGGGCGCGCTCGTCCTGCTCATTGTTGGATGGATGGTTGCCGGCTGGGTGGGTCGGACGACGCGCCGGGCAATCACCGCGACGCCGCGCATCGATTCCACGCTGGCGCCGTTCCTGGCCAACATTGTCCGCTACCTGATCCTCGCCCTCGTACTGATCGCGGTGCTTGCCCAGTTCGGCGTGCAGACCGCCAGCATCATCGCGGTGCTGGGAACCGCCGGGCTTGCCGTCGGTCTGGCCCTGCAGGGCACGCTGTCGCATTTCGCCGCCGGCGTGGTGTTGCTGATCCTGCGCCCGTTCCGCGCCGAGGATTACATCGACAGCGGTGCCCAGTCCGGCACGGTGGTGGAGATCGGCCTGTTCGCAACCGTGATGCGGACCGCCGACGGTGTGTTCGTCTATGTGCCGAACGGCCAGTTGATGAACGCCGCGATCACCAACTATTCGCGCAATCCGACGCGGCGCATCGATATCACGGTCGGCATCGGCTATGGCGACGACATCGACAGGGCGTTCGCCACCGCGCGCGCGGTGCTGGATGGTGATGACCGCGTCCTGAAGGACCCGGCCGCCGAGGTCATGGTGACGGCGCTGGCCGACAGCGCGGTGAACATCAACCTGCGCTGCTGGGTGAACGCCGCCGATTACTGGGCCGTGCTGCACGACTTCAACAAGGGCATCAAGGAGCGTCTCGACGCCGCCGGGATCAGCATCCCGTTTCCGCAGCGCGACGTGCATATCACCGGTCGCGCCGGGGTCGACTCCGCATAAGGGGATAATGTCCCAGCAACAATTTATGTTGCACCGCCTCGGAGGAGTCACAACAATGAATATGTTCACAAATAGGGATAGCAATTTCGTCGGGGATAGAAGTGTTGAACAAGGGTTAGACGGAATCTGCTCATAGGGAGGAACCCATGAAAACGTCCGTTTCCATCACCTTCGCCACGGCGCTCGCAATCTGCGCCGGCGCCGTTTCAGCGATGCCGGCACAGGCCGATCCGGTGGCCGATACCTACAAGGGTCAGACAATCACCATTCTGGTTGGCTATGGCGCCGGCGGTACCTACGGCAAGAACTCCATTCTGCTGGCCCGCGACATGTCGCGCTACATTCCCGGCCATCCGACCATGGTCGTTCAGCATATGCCGGGCGCCGGCGGTCTGAAGGCAACCAACTATGCCTATAACGTGCTGCCCAAGAACGGCATGGGCATATTGATGCCGCCCAACATGATCGCGGTGTCGGAGAAACTCAGGCCCAAGAAGGTCAAGTATAAGACCAACAAGTTCACCTGGCTGGGCCGGGTGATCGGGTCGAACTCGACGCTGGCGGTTCGTCGCGATTCCGGTATTCGTGAGTTCGCGGACATCAGAACAAAACCGTTGATCGTCGCGTCCAGTGGCACCGGCTCGCCTACCTTCCTGATGCCGGCGCTGATCAACTCAATGCTTGGAACCAAGCTCAAGATCGTCAAGGGCTACAAGGGCTCGCGCAAGATGCAGCTCTCCATGGAGCAAGGTGAAACACAGGGCATCGCGATCGGCTGGACCGCCTGGTATTCGGGTAGGCCCCAGTGGTTCGGCACCAAGGATTCTTTTGCCATCCCCATCATCCAGAACGGTTACAAGCGCGAGGCGGGTCTCGAGAATGTGCCGCTGATCCTGGATTTCGCGAAGAATGAGGAGGAAAGGCAGATCGCTAAATTCCTGGCGTCGGCGAGCATCATTGGACGCGGACTGGCATTTCCACCGGACGTTCCCAGGCATCTGATAGAGCCTATGCGCGCGGCGTTCTGGAAGACGGTCACCAATCCGGCTTTCATTGCCGAGGCCAAGCGCCGACGGCTCCCCGTCGCCCAGATGACCGGCGCCGAGATCCAGAAGATCGTCAACGACGTCATGAAGATCAAGCCGTCGGTGGTGAAGACGGCACGAAAAATGATCTTCGGCTGAGCGCGTCGGCGGTCGGGAAGCGCCTATTCCTTGCTGGGCATCCGGCTCAGCATTCCGTCGACCAGGCCGGGCGGCAGGGCGCCCAGTAGCCAGGCGGCCCAGTACATGCGCAGTGGAAAGGCGATCCGTGCCTTGTTGGCGGCCAGTCCGCGCCGCATGATTTCGGCGGCGCGGGCGGTTTCCATCAGTAGCGGCATCGGGAATTGGTTTTTGTCGGTTATGCGGCTTTTGACGAAGCCGGGGCAGATGACATTTATGGCGACGCCGTCGCGCGCGTGGCGTGCGCGCAGCGCCTCTCCCCAGCTGCGAACGGCGGCTTTAGAGGCGCAATAGGCGGGCGCCGCCGGCATGCCGCGAAACGCGGCCAGCGAGCTCATGATCGCGATCTGTCCGGCACGGCGCGCCAGCATCCGTTCCAGCGCCGGCGTCACGGTGTTGATCACGCCATCCACATTGACCGCGAGAATACGCTTTGTGGCGGTCACGCCCCGCCCCACGCCGCTATCGCCGCCGCCCGCGATGCCGGCATTGGCGATCACCAGGTCGAGCGGCCTGGCGTCGTCGGCATCCCGCACCCATTGCCCGGTCACGTCAGCGTCGGCGACATCGAGAATGGCGGTCTCGACTTCGGCGCCTTGCGCGCGGCAGGCCGCCGCCACCGCGTCGAGCCGCGTCCTGTCGTGCCCTGATAATGCGAGCCGCACCCCGTCGGCGGCGTAGCACCCGGCCAGCGCCGCGCCGATGCCGCTGGAGCCGCCGGTAATCAAGATTGAGCTGGGAGCTTTCATGCGCTGATCGTTTTCCAATCTGGTGGCCCGGGGCAGGCTATCCGGAACATGATATGTCCGGTCGGCGGTCTTGTTGCTGTGTCCGGCCAGCCCTATAGTGCGCCGGTTCGAACCAAGCCAATTTATGAGGATTTCGTGCCGGTTTCCAGTATGACCGGGTTCGCCCGCACAGACGGCGCCGCCGCCGGCCATAGCTGGTCCTGGGAGCTGCGCAGCGTGAATGCGCGCGGCCTTGATGCCCGGCTGCGCCTGCCCTCCGGGTTCGACGGCCTTGAAGCCAAGCTGCGCGCCGCTGTTTCCGGGCGTTTCCGGCGGGGCACCGTTTCGATCAACCTGACGCTGGCCCGGGATCAGGCTGCGACACGGCTGGTCGTGAACAAAGCAGTGCTGGATCAGGTGGTCCAGTTGGCCGATGAACTCGGCGAGCGGTTGGATGCTGAAAGGCCCCGCATCGACGGGTTGCTCGCCATTCGCGGCGTGCTGGAGCCGGCCGACGACGAAGAAGACGAGGAAAACCGGGCGGTGCTTGAAGCCGCGCTGATCGCATCCTTTGATGAGGCCCTTGATCGGCTGGCGGTCTCGCGCGGTGAGGAAGGCGCGCGGCTGGGAAAACTTACCGGCAGTCATGTAGAGGAAATCGCCGCTCTGGCTATCGCCGCCCGGGCGAATGCCGAAACCCAGCCCGCCGCCATTCAGGCGCGGCTGCGCGAAAAACTAGATGCCCTGCTGGGGTCCGAGCCGCCTTTGTCAGAGGAAAAACTTGCCCAGGAAGTGGCGCTGCTTGCCGTCAAGGGAGATATCCGCGAAGAACTCGA
>JAZFSB010000342.1:0-2111 GCA_036445935.1 Alphaproteobacteria bacterium
GCCGTCCTGGCGCACCTCGCCATTGACCCAGGTCTTGATGTGCAGCTTTGAGGGATCGGGCACTTCGTCGGCGGTGACGATCCACGGCCCGATCGAGCCCGAGCGCCAGTGGTTCTTGACCGGGCAGTTCTGGGTGCCGCGCCCGATCCAGTTGCGCACGCTGCCCTCATTGGCGATCGAATAGCCGCCGATTACCGACATCGCATCCTTTTCGGCGACGCGCCGCGCGCGCTTGCCGATCACCACCACCAGCTCGCCTTCGTAATCGAGCTGGTCGCCGTCATTGCTGGGGCGGATGATGGCTTCGCCGTTGGGCGAGAACGAGTTGGTGTAGCGCGGGAAGATACTGGGCCAGTCGGGACGGCCATCCTCCTTCACCTCGTGATAGCCGCGATAGTTTCGTCCGACGCAAAAGATCTTGGCCGGGCGGGGCACCGGCAGGCGATAGGAAATTTCGTCGAGACCGAAATCGGCCGTGGCCCCGTCGGCCGCCTTGCGCACCGCCTCGACCGCGCCGGCGGCAAGCACCTCGCCCGGATCGGCGTAGGTGTTGCCGGAAACCGGCTTGCCCGTCAGGTCGATTACGCCATCGTCGGCAACGACCCCGAAACCATCCCTGTCGTTGCGGCGGAAACTCACCAGCTTCATGTCACTCTCCGTTATTCTCTATCACCTGTTTCCGCCAACAGGTGCCGCAAGACGCCGCGCCTTGTCAAGCAGGCGATGAATTGCGCCATCACCGATGCCGAGCGCGTCCAGATGTTCCACCGTGGCGGCGAGATAATCGATATTCGGGCCGCGTTCGCCCCGGCAGCGCGCGATGCGCGCGGCCGCCTGATCTTCGGACACCATGCCGTCATAGAGCTGATTGGCGTGGTTCACCACCAATGTGTGGCCTTCGACGATGCCGCCGGGCGTGTGCAGCCGGACCGGCGTGCAGCGATAGATTTCCTCGGGCATTTCGCGTCGGGCGAGATAGTCGAACACCGCCGGCCGGTCGGCTTCGGCGACACGCAGCGCCCGGCCCCGGCACGAGCCGCCGGGATCGAGCCCGAGCGACAGGCCGGGATCGTCCGGCGTCCCGCGATACATCACCGAGCGCACACAGAATCGCCGGTGATAGCCGTAAAGCAACGCCGGGCGCACCTCGGCCGGCGCGAACCCCGGGTCCCACATTAGCGAGCCATAGGCGAAGAACCAGACGTCGCCCGGCGTCTCCACAACGATACGGCGCAGTCTTTTGCTCATCGGTTCGCCAACGCTACCCCCGCGACGGCCACGACCATGCCGGCGATCGCGACCGGCGACATGGTTTCCTGAAACATCGCCCAGCCCATCAGCGCGGTCGTCGGCGGGCTGAGATAGATCAGGCTGGTTACCCGCGCCGCCGCGCCGCGCCGCACCAGCCAGTAGTAGAGTGCGATGGCAATGACGGAAAGTCCGATCGTGGACCACAGCAGCGCGAACAGAAATTCACCGGTCCAGTCGACCCGCATGGTTTCGAAACCCAAGGCCAGTGGGATTAACAACATGGCCGACACCGCATTGTGGATGGTCACCGAGGAGCGGATATCGGCGCCGGCGCAAAACCGTTTCTGGTAGAGCGTGCCGATGGTGATGCCGACCAGCCCAAGCACGGCGAACCCTGCGCCCCAACCGGCGCCACCCGCGAAATCGACCTTTTCGGCAACCACCAGCCCAAGCCCGCCAAAGCCGAGCCCGAGCCCGCACCATTGCCGCGCCGCCACCCGTTCGCCCAGCGCCGGGGCGGCCAGCGCACCGGTGATCAAGGGCTGCAGCCCGACAATCAGCGCCATCACGCCGGTCGAAAGCCCAAGCCATATCCCCTGAAACACACCAATCAGATAGATGCTCTGCACCAGCATGCCGGCAATCACCACATGGCCCAGCTCAGCCAGGCCGCGCGGCCAGCGCACCCGCCACGCCAGGCAGAGCGGCAACAGGATTGCGACCGCCAGCACAAAGCGCAGCGAGAGAAAGGTGAACGGCTCGGCATAGGGGAAGCCGTACTTCGCTGACACGAAGCCGCTGGCCCAGAAGAATATGAACAGCCCGGCGGCCGCGATGGCCGCGGCGGGGCTCATGTCCAG
>JAZFSB010000343.1:0-2603 GCA_036445935.1 Alphaproteobacteria bacterium
TTCCCGGCCTCGCTGATGCTGGGCTATTTCGCCCATGCCGAGGCCGACGAGCTCACCGTCAACCGGGACGAGCTGGAGGATGCGCGCTGGTTCACCCGGGAAGAACTGGCCGACGAGGCCCGCGCCTATGCCGCCCGGCCCAACGCCGCCTCGATCGCGCGGCGCCTGATCGCCGACTGGGCCAACGGCAACGAACCTTAAGGGATTTTGCGATTTGGCGACGGTGGGTTTTCCATCGTGCGTGCTTCGAGACGCCCGGCTATACCGGGCTCCTCAGCATGAGGTTCTTTCTAAATGCCATAAAAATTATTCCTCAGCCTGAGGGTGAAGGCCCGAAGGGCATTCACCGTAGCGGGTGTCTCGAAGGCCGTACGCCGGTCCGGGCCATCTGGTGATTCAGCCCTTGCCCCGTCCCCGGGCCGGGTCGGCGGGGTAGGTGCCGAGGATGCGGACCTCGTGCGAGTAGAAGGCGAGTTCCTCCAGCGCCAGCGCCAGTCCGCGCTCGCTGGGGTGGCCTTCCACATCGGCATAGAACTGGGTCGCTCTGAAGCTGCCATCGACCATGTAGCTTTCCAGCTTGGTCATGTTGACGCCGTTGGTGGCAAACCCGCCGAGCGCCTTGTAGAGCGCGGCCGGCACGTTGCGCACCCGGAACACGAAGCTGGTGATCAGCGGCTCCTCGCCGGGCTTGCGCTTGACCGGCCGGCGGGCGGCGATCACGAAGCGCGTGGTGTTGTGATCGGCATCCTCGACATTGGCGCGCAGCGATTTAAGCCCGTAGATCTCACCCGCCAGCGAAGACGCGATCGCGGCCTCGGCCGGGTCGCCATGGTCGGCGAGTTCCCTGGCCGCGCCCGCCGTGTCGGCATGGACGATGGCTTCCAGCCCGAGTTTCCGGATCATCTTGCGGCATTGCGCCAGCGCGTGAACATGGCTGCGCACGATGTGGATCGATTTCAGCGTGGCCCCCTTGGGCGCCAGCAGATGGTGGTTCACCCTGAGGAAGTGCTCGCCAACGATATAGAGACCCGATTCCGGCATCAGCCGGTGGATATCGGCGACCCGCCCGGCAACCGTGTTCTCGATCGGCGTCATGGCGTATTTCGCGCGGCCTTCGTGGACGGCGGCGAACATGTCCTCAAAGGTCTGCGCCGGCATGGCGTTCATGTCGGGCCAGCGTTCGCGGCACGCAAGATGCGAATAGGCGCCAGGCAGGCCCTGGAAGACCACGGTATTGGAAGGTCGGGTGAAACGCGCCATGATGAAAAGCTAGCAGGTTATCAGGACAATCGCGCCCGGGCGCGCGCCAAGTCGGCCGGAGTATCGACACCGTCGGGAACCGTGTCAACGCACGCAACATCGATGCGCATGCCGGCTTCCAGCGCGCGCAGCTGTTCCAGTTGCTCGCGCTGTTCCAGAATGCCGGGCGGCAGACCCACGAAACGCGCCAGGGCCGCCCGCCGGAAGCCGTAGAGCCCGATATGGTGATAGAGCGGCCCGTCGCCTGACGGCACGGCGAGCCGGCTGAAATAAAGCGCACGCCCGATGCGCGCACCCGGCGCGATCGCGACCGCCGCCTTGACCGCGTTGGGATCGTCGCGCTCGGCCGGGTCGGTAATCTCGGCGACCAGGGTGGCGATATCGACCAAAGGATCGGCAAGCGGTTCCAGCACGGCGCCGATCACTGCGGGATCGATGGTCGGCAGATCGCCCTGAACATTGACCACGATATCGTGCGCGCCGTCGGGATCGACCGCCTCGACCGCCTCGAACACCCGGTCCGAGCCGCTTGGGTGATCGGGCCGGGTCATCACCGCATCGCCGCCAGCCGCGCGCACCGCCAGGGCGATTTCCTCGTCGCCGCACGCCACCACAACCGGGCCGATCCCGGCTTCGCGCGCGCGGCGCCAGACATGGACGATCATCGCCTCGCCCGCGATATCGGCGAGCGGTTTGCCGGGCAGCCGGGTCGACGCCAGGCGCGCGGGTATCACGATGATCGGGGAACTCTGGCGGCTCATCGGCGTTGGACCGTTTGTCGATTAGTGACGCGGGACGTGTGCCTTCTTTAGCCCGGCGGAGACGTCGCGGCAACATATCGCGGGCAGCGGGGGGTTAGGTATTAGACAGGCCGGGGCGAAATGATTAGACTCGCAGCCCCTGTTCGGGGGCATGATCGGTAAGCTTTCGGGGTAGCGGAATGTCGGGATTGGAAATCAACAAAATCGCGGGCGCCCTCCTGTCAGCGGTTCTGATCGTCACGGTAATCAGCTTTATCGGCGACGCGCTGGTCAACCCGCTCCAGAAAAAGGCGGCTTCAGTCAGGACATCGGCGCCGCCTGCGGCTTCAGCCACGGCAAAACCCGAGAAAGACCCGCCGATCGCCCAGCTTCTGGCGTCGGCCAAAGTCGCGTCGGGCAAGAAAGCGTTCAAAAAGTGCAAGTCGTGCCATAACGCCGCCAAGGGAGCCAAGAACAAGATCGGCCCGAACCTGTGGGATATTGTGGGCAACAAAAAGGCGGGCGTGGCCGGATTCAAATACAGCGGCGCGCTAACCGGTCTGGGCGGAAACTGGTCCTATGAAGACCTCAACGCCTTTCTGA
>JAZFSB010000344.1:0-5434 GCA_036445935.1 Alphaproteobacteria bacterium
GGCCACATCGCGGACTTCGGCCGCCCTCGGTCCTGCCAGCCGGCGCGCTTCACCCCGTTCCAGCCGCGCCATCGAAGCGGTGGTGAGCCTGGGTACGGCATTGGCAACCTCGCGCATCTCGGCAAAATTTCCGGAACAATGCAACACCGCGTCGCATCCCGCATCCAGCACGGCGATAGCGCGGTCGGCCTGACTGCCGGACAGCGCCTGCATGCCGATATCGTCCGATAGCAGAAACCCGTCGAAGCCGATCTCGCCGCGCATGATGGCTTCTATCACGCGCGGCGACGCGCTTGCCGGCCTGTCCGGGTCTATCGCGCTGTAGAGCACGTGGGCTGTCATCGCCCAGGGCGCGCTTTTCAGCGCCCGGAACGGCGCGAAATCTGTGCGCCGCATATCATCGATGGCGGCATCGACCCGCGGCAGGGCAAGATGGCTGTCGGCCAGCGCCCTGCCGTGCCCCGGCAGATGCTTGATCACCGGCAGCACGGCCTCATCAAGCAACCCGTCGCACACGGCACTGCCGAGCAGCGTGACCTGTTCCGGCGTCTCGCCGAAGGCGCGGTCGCCGATGATGTCATGCGCGCCCGCGACGGGCAGGTCGAGCACCGGCGCGCAATCAACCGTGATGCCGAGCCCGGCGAGCTCACGACCGATCAACCGCGCATTGAGCCGGGTGGCGCGCACAGCCGACGCCGTGGCGCGACGCGCCGCTTCCGCGAAGACACGCGCCGGTGGCGGATGGCGCCAGTGCGGCGCGCGCAGCCGCGCGACCTTGCCACCCTCCTGGTCGATCAGAACCGGCGCATCGGAACGGCCGATAGCGGCCCGCAGATCGGCAATAAGATGACGAAGTTGGTCCGGATTTTCGCAATTGCGCGCGAATAAAATGAAGCCCAGCGGATCCGCTTCAGCGAACAAGGCGCGTTCATCGGCGGCCAGGGTCTTGTCCGCGCAGCCGAAGAGAACGGCCTTCGGCGGACGCGCATCACGGCCTGACAACAAGGCACCCCATCTTGCGCTTTTTGACTTCCTTGCATAGCGCGCGCGCCGCGCCGTCGTCGGGCAGCGGGCCGGCCTGCAGCCGGTAGAACGTCCCCTTACCCTTGATTTCGGCCTTGACCACGGTCGGCTTCAGCGCGTCGAACAGGTCGGCGTGCTGCTTGACGAAGCGGGACCAGGCGGTCCGCGCCGCCTTTGCCGAGCCCAGCGCGACGAGCTGCACACGGAAACCGCCGGCCGCGGGAGCGGTCTTGGCGGCAGCGGTCACGGCGGCAACGACTTTCGCCGACGGCTTGGCCACGACCTTCTCTTTCGAGGCGGCTTCCGGCACCGCTGGCGGCGACGGCGCGGCGGGGACAGCCGCGGTGAGTTCCGGCGACGGCTTCGGGACTGGCGGCGGCGCCAGGATCGGGGCAGGCGAAAGTTCGATTTCAGCGGACCGCTTAGGCTCTGGCGGCGCATCGACCACACGCGCGGGTGGCGGCAGCAGCCGTTCGACCGCCTTCTTGGGTGCGTTAGGATCAAGCCGGGTGAACACCTGCTTGTCCTGATTGGGAATTTTCATCCCACCGGGATCTTGCGGCTTGACCTTGGTCGGTCCTTGCTGCGCCTTGACCACCGGCGCGACCGAATCGTTTCCGTCGGTGTCGCCCTGATTGAAGGAATAGACCACCACCATCGCAAACCCGCCGAGCGCGGCAACAGCGATCAGCGCGGTCAGGATACGCCGACCCCAGCGCCGCTTGCCGACAGAACCACGCTCGCCGACATCGTCATAGTCCGACATGCGGTCATGCGGATCGACTCTGGGAGTATTCGCCATCTATCGCATCTCCTCCACCGGCGCGACGCCCATGATGCCGAGGCCCGACGCGATTACCACCGCGACGGAGCGGGCCAGCGCGACGCGGGCTGCCGTCAGCGTCTCATCGCCCGACACGATAAAACGCAATGATTCATTGTCGTTTCCCCGGTTCCAGAAACCGTGAAACGCCGCCGCCAGATCGGCGAGATAAAACGCGACCCGATGGGGTTCGAAGCTCTGGGCCGCGCTTTCCACAATGTGGGGCCAACCGGTCAGGAGCTTGATCATGGCAAGCTCGTCATCATCCCTCAGCAGCGTCAAGTCAGCGCCCGCCAGCGACGAATCGTCAAGCGCGAGCCCCGGAAAGGCCAGGGCGGCGTTGCGCAGCACGGAACAGATCCGAGCGTGGGCGTACTGAACGTAGAATACCGGATTGTCCTTCGATTGCTCGGTCACCTTGGCGAGATCGAAATCGAGCGACGCTTCGTTGTTGCGGATCAGCATGATGAAGCGCACCACGTCGCGCCCGACCTCGTCGATCACTTCGCGCAGCGTAACAAACGTGCCCGAGCGTTTCGACATTTTCACCGGCTGGCCGGCATCCAGCAGGTTGACCAGGTTGCACAGCCTGACATCAAGCACGCCGCCTTCTTCGCTGACGGCATCGACGGCTGCCTTCATGCGCTTGACATAGCCCTTATGGTCGGCGCCCCAGACATCGACCATGGTGTCGAAGCCACGTCGGTACTTGTCCAGATGATAGGCGATATCCGAGGCGAAATAGGTCCATGCGCCGTCCGACTTGCGCAACGGACGGTCGGCGTCGTCACCATAGGACGTGGCCCGGAAAAGCAGTTGCGGACGTTCCTCCCAATCGTCGGGCCGCTTGCCCTTGGGCGGCTCCAGCGTGCCCATATAAACCAGGTCGCGGTCCGACAGCCCCTTCACCGCCTCATCGATCGCGCCGGACGCGGCCAGTGACCGCTCGGACGTAAAGACATCGTGGCGCACGCCAAGCGCCGCCAGATCGTCGCGGATCAGAGCCATCATGGCCTCGATCGCGCGGACGCGGAATTCCTCCAGCCAGTCGGCCTCCGGCGCATCGCGCCATTTATCGCCATCGGCGGCGGCAATCCCCGCCCCGACCGCCTTCAGGTAATCGCCGGGATAGAGCCCGTCCGGGATATCACCGATTTTTTCGCCCAGTGCCTCGCGATAGCGGAGATGCGCGGACCGGGCCAGCACATCGACCTGGGCGCCTGCGTCGTTGATGTAGTATTCGCGGGTAACTTCGAAGCCGGCCTTGGCCAGCAGGGCCGCCAGCGCGTCGCCAACCACGGCGCCGCGGCCGTGCCCGACATGCATCGGCCCGGTCGGGTTGGCCGAAACATATTCGACATTGACCTTGCGCCCGGCGCCAAGCGTCGCGTCGCCATAGCGCGTGCCCTGCTTGAGAATTTCGGCCACGGCGCTTTGCCAGACCGAAGGCTCGAGGCGGAGATTGACGAATCCGGGACCGGCAATTTCGGCGGTGGCGATATCAGTATGCAGAACCAGCCGCTCGGCGAGGCGTTCACCCAGATCGCGCGGCTTCATGCCGGCCGACTTGGCGGTCACCATGGCGGCATTGCTCGACAGGTCGCCATGACTCGCGTCGCGCGGCAGCTCGACCGAGACCCGGTCGAGCGAAAGCCCATCCGGGACCACGCCTTCGCGCGCCATATCCTTAAAACATGACTTAACAACTTCTTCTATCTTATTGATTACATTCATTTCAGTCATACACATCATATAGGCGACGGTGTTCGTCGATAGCGTAGCGATCGGTCATGCCGGCGATATAGTCGGTGACCAGCCGCGCTCGCTTCGCATCCTCGGCGCCCTCGGCCGCCACGCGCCATCGGGTCGGGAGGCAGTCGGGCTCGCGATGATAGGTCTCGAACAGCTCGCGCACCACGCGCCGCGCCTTGCTGGTCATCCGGTTAACCCGGTAATGCCGGTACATGCGCTCGAACAGGAACCGCTTCAAGTCCTGGTTGGCCTCAATCAGCTCATTCGACATGCAGACCAGCGGCGCGGACAGGGCGCGCACTTCGGCCGCCGATGCAGGTCGCGCCGCATCGAGCCGATGACGGGTTTCGCTCAGCAAATCATTGACCATGCGGTCGATCATACGCCGCGTGGTCTCATGGATCAGCCGCGACTGATCCAGCCCCGGGTGGCTGTCGGTCACCGCGCGGATGATCGGCCCGACCAGCGGCAGGTTGGCCAGGTCGTCGATCCCGAACAGCCCGGCGCGCAGCCCGTCATCGACATCATGGGTATTGTAGGCGATGTCGTCGGACAGGGCGGCGATTTGCGCCTCGATGCCGGGCTGGCTATGGAGTTCGAGATCCTGTTCGGCGGCATATTCGGCGAGCGCCCAGGGGAGCCCGTCAAGCGCGCCCGGCCGGTCGATCAGCGGCCCGTTATGCTTGGCCAGCCCTTCCAGCATCTCCCAGGTCAGGTTCAACCCGTCAAACGCGGCATAGCGCGCTTCCAGCCGGGTCACGATGCGCAACGCCTGTCCGTTATGGTCGAATCCGCCATAGGGCGCCATCACCTCGGACAGCGCTTCCTCGCCGGCATGGCCAAACGGCGGGTGGCCAATATCTTGAGCCAGCGCCAACGCCTCGGCCAGGTCTTCGTCCAGCCGCAACGCACGGGCCAGCGAGCGGGCGATCTGAGCCACCTCAAGACTATGGGTCAGTCGGGTGCGGAAATGATCGCCCTCGTGATAGACGAACACCTGGGTCTTGTATTGCAGGCGCCTGAACGCGCCGGAATGGACGATCCGGTCGCGGTCGCGCTGATAGCGGCTGCGCGTCACGCTTTCCTGTTCCGGATAGAGCCGACCACGGCTATTTTCCCAGTCGCTGGCATAAGGCGCGCGCGGTGGCGATATTGTTTTGGCAACCATCATGGCGGAACCTACTGCCAGCGGACCGCGCTTGGCAATTCCACTTTGACCGACATTGACCAAAGCGGGTCGCCACCCTACATAAAAAGCCGAAACAACAACCGGATAGGCCCGTTGGACCAGGTTCCCACAGTCGAAAGCGCCGGCAAGGGTATCACCGTCAGCGCCAGCGCGGTGCGCCAGATCAGGTCGATTACCGCCGATGGCGAGTTCGCCGGCAAGATGCTGCGAGTCGCGGTATCGGGCGGCGGCTGCTCTGGTTTTCAGTATGGCTTCAGTTTCGACGACACGCGGGCCGGCGACGACCGCTTGATCGAGCGCGACGGCGTCTCGGTCCTGATCGACGAGATGTCGTGGGACTTCCTGGCCGGCGGCGAGATCGATTATGTCGAAGAGCTGATCGGCTCGTACTTCACCGTGCAGAATCCCAACGCGGAATCGACCTGCGGCTGCGGCGTCTCGTTCTCGGTTGGTTGAATTTTGATTTGCGTCAGATCGGCGCCGGTTCCGACTCGGCCGGAATTACGCTAGAAAGGCCCCCGCTGCGCAAACGGGAAGCCACATGACAAAGATCGCCACCTGGAACGTCAACTCCATACGGGTCCGTATGCCCCGGCTTGTCGAATGGCTGGCCGATGCCGAACCCGACATGGTGCTGCTGCAGGAAA
>JAZFSB010000345.1:0-17855 GCA_036445935.1 Alphaproteobacteria bacterium
CCCCTGCGATAGCTCGGTGCTTAATCTTTTCACCGGCGCCGGAACGCTGCTATCCCGCCCCACCCATCGAGCCGCCGGTCGCGGCCCTTGGGCTCAAAAAACGATCTGCCAGAAAATGCAGAGGATGGCGGCCCAGCCGATGACGAAGGTGATGGTGCGGCCGAACGGGACGGCGGCCATGTAGAGGAAATAATGCGCCAAACGAGCCCAGAAAAAGGCGATCGCTGCCGCCGCGGTGGCATCGTTGGCGGTTTGCGTCAGATGGGCGACGATCACCAGCACCGCGAACGGCGCCAGATTTTCGATCGCGTTGTAATGCGCCTTCTTGGCGCGCGCCGCCCAGTCCGGCAAGGGCGTGTTGTCCGCCTGATAGGTCAGCGCCGGCACCAGCCCGACATTGAGAATATGCGCCACGATATAAGGCAGCCACATCAGCGCCGTCAGGCCGGTGGTCCAAACGAGCATTTCCAGATCGGTCGACATGGGTTCCCTCCCTCTTCGGTTTCGCGACGCCGTCCGCGTAAATTAATGCGTCATCAGCACCGGCACCGAGCCGTCGGCCAGGATATCGCGCGTGACGCCGCCGAGCACGATTTCGCGCAGCCGGCTGTGTGAGAACGCGCCAGCGACCACCAGGTCGGCGCCCATATCGACGGCCTCTTCAAGCAGCACCTCGCTCACCTTGCGGTAATCGGGTGGAATTTCCCTGACCGTCGCCGCGATGCCGTGCAGCGCCAGGAAATTGGCGATGCGCGCCGGTTCCGGGCCGATTTTCGCGCCCGTCGCGACCATGATGATCCGAACCTGCGCCGCGCCTCTCAGCAACGGCAGGGCGTTGCGTACGGCGCGCGCGGACGACGCGCTGCGGTTCCAGCCGATCAGGATTTTTTCGCCCAGCGTCTCGCGCGGCGTCTTCGCGGCCAGCAACACCGGCGCGCCCGATCCGAACAGGGCCGTTTCCACCACGCCCCGGGTCAGCGCGCCGACGCCTTCCTCGGTGCGCCCTATTACCACCAGATCGGCGGCGCCTGCGCGTTCGGCTACCGCGCGATAGGGATCGCCGACGATGTTTTCCCATGATGCCGTCCGTGCATCGGTTGAGGTGGGATGCTGGACGTAGGCCACACCCTTATCCGCCCTGACAGCGTCGAACGCCTTTCTTGCCAGTGAAATGCGCCTTTTTTCTTCCCTGTCGAAGGTTCGGGCCAGCTCGGTGAACTGGTCGAGGTTCACTTCCTCGGCGATCAGTGGCAGGTCCTCACCAAATTCCCGGCGGCAGCAGATCGCCTCGATATGGCCGTCGAACCTTTCGGCCACCTGAATCGCCGTGACCATGCCGGTCTCGACCGACGAGCTGCCCAGAATGGGGTAGAGAATGTGCTTGATCATGGAATAGCCTCCACGTCTTGATTGCTTGTCACTCTAACGCTCTCTCTAGGAATTCCAAGCGCCCTGCGCGATCTCTATGGGGCATCATCAGCGATCCTTGGTATAAAGTGCGACGACTAACCAGTGACCAGCAGGAAAATGCCACTCAGCAAAGATCAACGCGCGGAAATCGACGCGCTTCGCGACCAGACCGCGCCGACCCGGCGCGCGACGGTGGCGGCTCTCGAGGAAATTCTGTTCGAAGCCATCCCGTTGCTCGATCACGGCTTCGTGCGGGTGATCGACTATATGGGCGACGACGCCGCGGTGGTGCAGGCCGCGCGGGTGTCGTACGGCGCCGGCACGCGACGGGTGAGTGAGGATCGCGGGCTGATCCGCTATCTCATGCGTCACCGGCACACCACGCCGTTTGAGATGTGCGAGATCAAGTACCACGTGAAGCTGCCGATCTTCGTGGCCCGCCAGTGGATTCGCCATCGGACCGCCAATGTGAACGAGTATTCCGCCCGCTATTCGATTCTCGACAAGGAATTCTATATCCCCGCGCCCGAGCAGCTCGCCGCGCAGTCGAGCATCAACCGACAAGGCAGGGGCGAGGTCCTGGAAGGCGACACGGCGGCACGGGTGCTCGACATCCTGCGCGAGGACGCGGAACGCACTTACGGGCATTACGAGGAGATGTTGAACGAGGATGCGGACGGCAATGTGGCGGATCCCGGGCGCGCAGGGTTGGCGCGCGAACTGGCGCGAATGAACCTGACGCTCAACACCTACACCCAGTGGTACTGGAAGTGCGACCTGCATAACCTGCTGCATTTCCTGTCGCTCAGGGCGGACGCGCACGCGCAGTACGAAATCCGCGTCTATGCCGATGCCATGCTGGAGACGGTGCGGCGCTGGGTGCCGATCGCCTGCGAAGCGTTCGAGGATTACCGCATGGGTGGGATGCAACTGTCGGCGGCGGCGCTGGCCGTGGTCCGCCGCATGCTGGCCGGCGAGGACGTCGATCGAAAGGGCAGCGGGCTCAGCGCGCGCGAATGGCGGGAACTCATGACGTCGCTGGAACGCGACGAATAGCGATTGCGACGCTCTGCCACAGTGAAATGTCGACGATCAGAACCTACCTATTATCTAAGGCAATGGCCTTGGCCGATGATCGGGCGGGGCGCCGGTAATCAGAAGGGGGTGTCACATGATCAAGACAATTATAGTTCCCACCGACGGTTCGGCCCACGCGACGAAAGCGGTCGATCTTGCCGCCGATATCGCGAGCAAGTACGGCGCCCGGCTGGTGCTGCTGCACGCCCTGCTGCGCGATGCGACTCCGGGCCAGCTTCGTGAGCTGACCGAGGGTACTGGAGTGTCGAAGGACATTCTCGACGAATTCGACAGGCTTGAAAATATGCCGATAGAGGCGGCCGCGATGGCGGGCATGAACGCTCCGGTCTTCGTACCCGCGCCTCCCGAGCTGTTGAAGAAGGTCGGCGACCTGATCGGCGAGAAGGCGCGGAAGGCGGCCCTGGCGCACGGGCTTGACGATGTGGAGCTCTGCGTGGTCGATGGCCGCCCGTCCGACCAGATCCTCGAACTGGCCGCGAAAGAGAGCGCCGACATGATCGTGATGGGCAATCGCGGTTTCGGCGATCTCAAGGGGCTGCTCCTCGGCAGCGTGTCGCACAAGGTAAGCCACCTGTCCAAATGCACCTGCGTCACGGTTAAGTGAACCGGAGGACGAATTCCTTTGTAACTCTGGCATGGCATCGAACTGTTTGTTAACCTTTTCCGCCAAAAATCGGTTCGTGAAAGACCTGCGGAAAGGGCGGTTGAATCGTTGCCATGCGACTTCTTGGTTCCATATTACGCGGCGTCGCGTTGGCCGGCCTGTTGGCGAGCCCGCCGGCGGCTGCGGCGGGGCAAGCTGACGGCCAACTCGCGGCGGTGCCGCGGCTGAAGGCCGACCGCTTGGTGATTCTCAAGTCGGAACGCCGGCTGGTGCTGATGCGTGGCGATGAGGTGGTGCGCGTTTACCGCGTGGCGCTGGGGCGCTATCCGAAGGGCCGCAAGGTTCGTGAAGGCGACGCCAAGACGCCCGAGGGCAGCTACACGATCGATCACAAGCTGACCAGGAGCAATTTCTACAAGGCGATCCAGATTTCCTACCCGAACCTTCGCGATGTCGCCCGCGCCAACGCGCTCGGTTATCGCCCGGGTGGCAAAATCATGATCCACGGTCTGCCGAACCGGATGTCGGCGGCTCGGGTCGGCCATCCGGTGATCGACTGGACCCAGGGCTGCATCGCCGTGACCAATCGCGAAATGGATGAAATCTGGCGCATGGTCGACGCCGGCACACCGATCGAAATTCACCCGTAAAACTTATTCCGCTTACGCGAAATCACACCGGCCCGAAACGCGCATCCTCGGCAGGGGTGCCGTCGCATGTCGCGCGGCCGGTCTCCACCATGTGTTCAAGATGTGCCAGCACCGAGCGCGCTGCCGCGTGGTGCATTTTTTCCGGCAGGTGCCGGTACATCCGCCCGACGATACCAGTGATGGTGTCGAGCCCGTCCCCGAGGCATTTGAGGATTTCGCCCTCGCGCATGTGGCGATGGTTGCGATAGGCGCGGGTGAACGGTTGCGGATTGGCGATCCTGGGCCCGTGCGCCGGCCAGTAGACGGTTTCGTCGCGTTTGAGGCAGACCTCGAGGCTGTTCATGTATTCGCGCATGTTGCCGTCCGGCGGAGACACCACCGTGGTATTCCAGCCCATGATGTGATCGCCAGTGAACAGCAGAGTCTCCTCGGCCAGGGCGAAGCACATATGGTTCGACATGTGGCCCGGCGTGTGTACCGCCTCCAGCGTCCAGCCCTCGCCCTCGATCACCGTGCCGTCGGCAAGTTCCTCGTCCGGGCGAAAGGCGCGGTGGATCGATTCCGCCGTCCGCGCGCCTTCCGGGATCGGCCGGGGCAGCGCACCCCATACCACGCCGCCGGCCTTTTCCTGGAAAGGCGCCGCGCCGGGTGAATGATCGTGGTGGGTGTGGGTTACCAGGATCTGGCTGACGGTTTCGCCTTTGAGCGTTTCGCACAGCGCCTCCAGATGCTCGCCCAGCAACGGCCCGGGATCGATCACCGCGACCTTGCCGTGGCCGACGATATAGGTGTTGGTGCCGTAATGGGTGTAAGCGCTGGGATTGCGCGCGATGACGCGCCGGACCAACGGCGTCACCTGATCGGCGATGCCGTATTCGAATTTGATTTCCTTGCGGAACGGGATTGTGGCTTCGCTCATCTGGTGTTTACTCGATGATGATTTCAGGCGCCGCCGCCGCGCGCGTGCCCAGCCCGGTCAATATATGCCCGGCGATGTTGCGATAGGCGGCCGCGAAGGGGCCATCCGGCGCGCTGACCATTACCGGGCGCGCATTGTCCGAGCCCTCGCGGATGGACATATCCAGCGGAATCTCTCCCAGGAATGGAACCTCGAATTCGGCCGCGGCCCGCGCCGCGCCGCCATGGGCGAAGATTTCCGATCGCTCGCCGCATTTGGGGCACAGGAAATAGCTCATATTCTCAACGATACCCAACACCGGCACCTCGACCTTGCGGAACATGTTGAGCCCCTTGCGGGCGTCGAGCAAAGCGAGATCCTGCGGGGTCGATACGATGATCGCGCCGGCCAGGGCGACGCGCTGCGCCATGGTGAGTTGGGCGTCGCCGGTGCCCGGCGGCATATCGACCACCAGCATGTCGAGATCGCCCCATTCGACATCGGACATCATCTGTTCCAGCGCCCCCATGACCATCGGGCCGCGCCAGATCATCGGCGTGTCGGCCGCCACCAGGAAACCGATGGACATGCATTTCAGCCCGAATTTTTCGATCGGCAGCAGCCGTTTGCCATCGGGCGATTGCGGCTTCTCGGTAATCCCCAGCATCATCGGCAGGGACGGGCCATAAATGTCGGCGTCAAGAATGCCGGTCCTGAGCCCGGCTTCGGCGAAGGCCAGCGCGAGATTGACCGCCGTGGTCGATTTGCCGACGCCGCCCTTGCCTGATGCGACCGCGACGACAGCGCCCATATCCGCCAGCAGCCGGGTATTTTGGGCCTGAGTCGGGGTCGGGGCCGGGGTTGGGGCTGGCTCGGCCGTGGTGGGCTGGGTCGCCGCCGTCAGCACGGCGGTGACCGAGAGGACATCCGGCAGCGCGGCGACGACGCCCTCGGCCTGCTTGCGCAGCGGCTCCAGCCTGGGGCCCCGTTCAGCGTCTACCTCGATGGTAAATCCGACATTGCGATCGCGTACCACGATGCCCGAAACCATGCCCAGCGTGACGATATCACCGCCCCGGTCGGGGTCGAGCACGGTGCGGAGTGTGTCGAGAATTTGTCCCTCTGTAATCTGGGCCACGGCTGATATCCCTGAATGAAAATGCCTCCGGTCGCGCTGGACTCGTCAGCTATTCGACGGGTACGCGAACCGATCGCGTTGCGTCTTTGTGAAACCTACCATATATACCCCCAAGGCCCTGCCGGATAGACCCGGACCGGGGATATGGATTTACCGAGGCGGAGATAGAACATGCCCTGGCAACAGCAAGGCGGTAGCGGCGGTGGCGGTGGCCCGTGGGACAGCGGTTCGCGGGGCAAACAACCGCCCGATCTCGAGGAAATGATCCGCAAGGGTCAGGAAAAGTTCCGCGGCATGGTGCCGGGTGGCATGGGCAGCGGCAAGGTCATCGGCCTGGCGGTGCTCGGCATAATTCTGCTGTGGATGTTCAGTGGAATCTATCGTGTCCAGCCGGGCGAACGCGGCGTCGAGCTGATGTTTGGCAAGTTCGTCAAGGAAACCAACGCCGGGCTGCATATCTGGGCGCCGGCGCCGTTCGGCCAGGTTCTCAAGCCGAATGTCGAGCGCACCAACGAGATTACCGTTGGCTACCGTGGTGGCGGCGGGGGCGGCCATTCGGCCACGACCCGCGATGTGCCGCAGGAAAGCCTGATGCTGACCGGTGATCAGAACATTATCGATATCGATTACGTGGTGCAGTGGCGCATCAAGAATGCGCGCGATTATCTGTTTAATATCCGCGACGTCGCGACCACCATCAAGCTGGCTTCCGAAAGCGCCATCCGCGAGGTCGTTGGCCAGACGCCGCTCGAGGATGCGCTGGCTCTCAAGCGCACCGATGTTGAAATTGGCACCAAGGTCCTGCTGCAGAAGATCCTGGATGATTACGGCGCCGGCGTATTCATTGCCGACGTGAAGATGCAGAAGGTTGACCCGCCGCAGCCGGTCATCGATGCCTTCAACGATGTGCAACGCGCCAAGCAGGACCAGGAGCGAGAACGGAACGAGGCCGAGGCCTACGCCAACGACATTATCCCGCGGGCCAAGGGCGAGGCGCAGCGGCAGATACAGCAAGCGACGGCCTATCGCGAACAGCAGATCAAGCAGGCCGAGGGTGAGGCCTCTCGATTTCTTTCGGTCTACAACGCCTATAAGGGCGGCAAGGAGGTGACCATCAAGCGGCTCTATCTGGAACGCATGCAGGAAGTCCTCAAGAATTCGACGAAGGTCATTATCGACAGCGGAAAGGGTGGCCCTGGCGTGGTGCCATATCTGCCGTTGCCAGAAATCGAGAAGCGCCGGACGGGCGCGAGCACCGCTGGCGGAGGAAATTAGAGATGAACAGGATCATTCTGGTCGCCCTTGGCGTCGCGGCGGTGGTGGTGGGCATTATCGGGTTCGACGCGGTGTTTACGGTGCATCAGACCGAGCAGGCGCTGGTCATGCAGTTCGGCCGGCCGATTCGCGTCGAGCGCGAGCCCGGCCTGAAATTCAAGATGCCGCTGTTGCAGGAGGTCGAGATTTTCGACCGGCGAATTCTCGATCTTGATCCGCCGGCGCAGGAAGTTCTGCTTGCCGATCAAAAGCGGGTCAATGTGGATTCCTTCGTGCGTTACCGCATCGTCGATCCGTTGGAGTTCAAGAAAAAGGCGGTTACCCAGGCCAATTTCACGCAAATCTTTGGTGGCCGGCTGAACGCCGCGGTGCGCGCCGAGGTTGGCCAGATCCTGCTGGGCGACATGCTGTCCGACAAGCGTGACGACGTGATGGGTAAGATCGCCGAACAGCTCAAGGCGCAGGCCACCCAGTTCGGCGTCGAGGTGATCGATGTGCGCATCGGCCGCACCGATTTGCCGCCAACCACCAGCCAGGCGGTGTACCGGCGGATGAATTCCGAGCGTGAGGCGCAGGCCCGCAAGTTGCGTTCCGAGGGCGCCGAGATCAAGGCCAAGATCCAGGCCAATGCCGACCGCGAGCGGACAGTGCTGTTGGCCGTAGCCGATCGTACCGCGCAAATCCTGCGTGGTGAGGGCGAGGGCAAGAAGACGGAAATCCTGAACAAGGCTTATGGTCAGGACCCGGAATTTTTCGCCTTCTATCGCAGCATGGAAGCCTATGGCGAAGCGCTGGGTGAGGGAACCACGATGGTTCTGTCGCCGAACAGCGATTTCTTCCGCTATTTCGGCGATGTGACCGGCAAAAAACCAGGGGAAAAGAAGTAGCACGCCGGGCCTGGTGACCGCTGATTTCCTTACCGCGCTTGCCCTCGTGCTGGTGATCGAAGGCGTGGTTTATGCACTGTTTCCCGGTGCGATGCAGCGTATGATGGTGCGGCTGACGGAAACGCCCACCAGCATGCTGCGTGCGACCGGTCTGGCATCGGCGGCGTTAGGCGTATTCCTGGTCTGGTTGTTGCGAGGCTAGAGCAAGAACGATAATCGGTAAAATTTTTGTGTAGGATGGTTCTCTGCCAAATTTTGCCATATTTGCAGTCGATAATCATGATTGGCATCCCGGTATCGACCGGGACAGGATTGGGAGAGCGTATATGAACCGGAGCGTTTCATCCGTGATGCCGGATGGCCGTATGTTGCATCGGGTACTGTTTCTGGTCGTGGCCGCAACCTTGGCATTTGGCGCGGGCAACAGCTGGGCGCGCCCTGCGCCGGACAGTTTTGCCGACCTCGCCGCGAAGCTATTGCCCGCGGTGGTCAATATTTCCACCACCCAGGCTGTCAAGCGTGGAGAAGCGGCGCCTCAACTCCCACGGCTCCCTCCAGGCTCGCCCTTTGAGGAATTCTTCAAGGAATTTTTTGATCGCCAGCAGCGCCAGAATCCGCCGAACCGGCGCAGCACGTCGCTCGGTTCAGGTTTCGTGATCGATTCCAGCGGTTTGGTCGTGACCAACAATCACGTTATCGCCGGGGCCGATGAAATTACGGTCATCTTCCATGATAACGTCAGGCTGAAAGCCGAGATCGTCGGCCGCGATGCAAAGACCGACCTTGCCGTATTGCGGGTAAAGTCGGCCAAGCCGCTGACCAGCGTCACGTTCGGCGATTCCGATAAATCGCGCGTTGGTGACTGGGTGCTTGCCATCGGCAACCCGTTCGGCCTCGGCGGTACCGTGACCGCCGGCATCATTTCCGCCCGGGCGCGCAACATCAACGCCGGTCCCTATGACGATTTCATCCAGACCGATGCCTCGATCAATCGTGGCAATTCCGGTGGACCCATGTTCGACGTGGAAGGCAAGGTAATCGGCATCAACACGGCCATCTTTTCGCCGACGGGCGGCAGTGTTGGAATCGGTTTTTCGATTCCGTCGAACCTGGCCAAGCCGTTGATTGATCAGCTCATCAAGTTCGGACGCGCGCGGCGCGGGTGGCTTGGTGTGCGCATCCAGACCGTGACCGAAGAACTAGCGGACAGCCTGGGTCTGGATCGGGCGCAGGGCGCGCTGGTCGCGAACATTACCCCTGGCGGACCGGCCGAAAAGGGCAAAATAAAGGTTGGCGATGTCATCTTGAAATTTGACGGCAAGCCGATTCACGAAATGCGGACCCTGCCGCGCGTCGTCGCCGAAACCGCCGTTGGCAAGTCGGTGCAGGTGGTCGTCTGGCGGCTGGGTAGCGAGGTAAGGCTGACTGCATCGCTTGGCGAATTTCCCGAGGAGGAAAAGGTCGCGGCGGTTGGATCTCCGCCCAAGCCCCGAGTTGGCGACACAACCGTAATCAAGCCGCTCGGGCTGACCCTGTCCAAGCTCGACCGTGAATTGCGCGGTAAGTTCAAGCTGGCCGCTACTGTCAAGGGCGTGGTCGTCACAGCGGTCGCCGATGGCAGCCCGTCAGCCGAAAAGGGCGTGCGGCCCGGCGATATCGTGCGTCGCATTGGCTCCAGTCAGGATGAAGTCACGTCACCCGGCCAGGTGAGCAAAACGATCAGCAGCGCGCGCAAGGCGAAACGCAAGACCGTTTTGTTTCTGTTCGAACGCGCCGGAAATTCGCGCTTCGTCGCCCTCGGCATCGGTAAGAGTTAGAGGCATATTCCGACCTAACGGCACCGGCCCGCTCCCCCACCCGGCTCCCATAGGATAATCCCGGGGGTGGCCGGGTGGGGGAGCGGGCCGGTGCCGTCCGTTCTCTAAAATCCTTACGTCTCGAATTCGTCGGCGCGATATCCCTGCAGGTAGAGTAACGCCGTCAGGTCACCGTGACGGATCACCGCGGGAGCTTCGGCCTCTACCACCGGCTTTGCGTGAAAGGCGACACCCAGCCCCGCCGCCTGGATCATGGGCAGGTCGTTCGCGCCGTCCCCGACCGCCATGCTGTCGCTTAACGGCACGTCATGTTCGCGTGCTATGCGTTTCAAAGCGGCCAGCTTGGCGTCGCGATCGAGAATAGGTTCCGCCACCCCGCCAGTGAGCCGGCCATTCTGGATCAGCAGGTCGTTCGCCTGATTGGCGTGGAATCCGACCAGTGTGGCGATCTCGTCGGTGAAGAACCGGAACCCACCGGAAACCAGGACGGTATAGGCCCCGTGGCTGCGCATGGTTCTGACAAGCGCGCGCGCGCCCGGCATCAGCCTTGTGTCGCGCAGCGTGTCGTGCAACGCCGAGACCGGCAGATCCTTCAGCATCGCGACCCGTTCGCGCAGCGCGCCGGGGAATCCGATTTCACCCCGCATCGCGCGGGCGGTGATCTCGGCGATACGATCCTTGAGACCGGCATGGGCAGCAAGCTCGTCGAGCGTTTCGCCGACCACGATGGTCGCATCCATATCGGCGATCAGCAGGTCTTTGCGCCGCCCGCCCCGCTTTTGGACCACAATATCAATCGGTGCCGGATCCAGCGCCGCGTTCAGATTTGCGTGGGCTTCCTCCAGCCCGATATCGTCGAACGGAATTTCGCAGGCGGTATCCGGGGCCAGCCAGTCGACCGCGCCGACGCACCCGCCCATCCCGTCGAGCGCGGCCCGCGCATCGTCGGCCGAGTTTGCATCAAGCGCCCGCGTTTCCGGTTCGGCGATAAGGGTGGCTATCAGATGCATGGCGGCCTTTATGGTCGGCGCGGCCGCGGAAAACAAGCGCCATGGCGGCTGTGAGATTTGCGGGTTAGATTTGGTCGATTATCCCCGACAGAAAGCCCGTCATGCCAACACCACTCGAACCGCCTTTTCGCGCCGAACATATCGGCAGTCTGCTGCGTCCCGCGTCGCTGCTTGCCCGTCGCGCCGAAGGCGAGAACAGAGAGGCCACGCGCGCCGCCGAGGATGCGGCAATCCGCGACGCGGTCGCACTTCAGCTTGAACTGGGCCTGTCTTCGATCACCGATGGTGAATTTCGTCGGCATGCCTATTCCGACAGCTTCACCACCGATGTGTTCGAGGGGGTGAAGATCGCTTCCACGCTGGACGAAAACTGGACCTATTCGAATTCCGCCGGCGGCACCACGGAAGGCCGCGTGCCGGTGGTGACCGACCGTCTGTTGTGGACCGGATCGCCCAATGTCGAGAATTTCCGCTATCTGGTCTCGGTCGCGCCGGCGGGCCTGCCCAAGGTCACGCTGCCCGGCCCGTGCTACATCCATTTTCGCGCCGGACGCGATAATATCGACCGCGCGGCCTATCCTGATCTCGACGCCTTCTGGCAGGATCTCGTTGAGGCTTATGCGCGTGAAATGGCGGCATTGTTCGAGGCCGGCTGCCGTTATATTCAGCTCGACGAGACCTCGATCGCCAAACTTGGCGATCCCAAGATCCGCGCCGGTCTGGTGGCGCGCGGTGACGACTGGGAAACGTTGCTCGAGCTCTATACCGATGTGATTAATCAGATAGCGGCGCGCGCGCCCGACGGACTCAGTCTCGGTATTCACCTCTGCCGTGGCAACAAGGGCGGCTCATGGCAGGCCGAGACGGGCTATGACGATGTCGCCGCCAAGCTGTTCCGCAAGCTCGCCATCCGGTTTTATTTTCTGGAATATGATTCGCCCCGGGCCGGCGGGTTCGAACCGCTGCAAGAGGTGCCCGATGACAAGACCGTCATTCTCGGCCTGGTTTCGACCAAGGTGGCGGCGCTCGAGGACGCGGATGCCGTCAAGCGGCGCATAGAGGAAGCCGCGCGCTTTGTGGATATGGACCGGCTCGGCCTGTCGCCGCAATGCGGTTTCGCCAGCCTCGATACCGGCAACGATATCAGCGGCGACGTCCAGGCGGCGAAGCTTCGCATGGTCGTGGATATCGCGCGCGACATGTGGGGATACAAACCCGTCCATGATGGCTGAGACGGCGCGCCAGCCGGTTGTCGTGGTCGCCGGTCCGACCGCCAGCGGCAAGTCAGGCCTGGCCGCCGATATCGCCGACGCGTTCGGCGGCGTCGTGATCAATGCCGATTCCATGCAGGTCTATCGCGGGCTGGAGGTCCTGAGTGCGGCGCCTGACGCGGCCGCCCGCGCACGCGTGCCGCATCGGCTTTATGGCGTGCTGGATCCGGCCGAGCCGTGTTCCGCCGGCTGGTGGCGTGCGCGCGCGATGGAGGAAATCGCGGCAGCCCGGCGCGACGGCAAGCTGGCCGTGCTGTGCGGCGGCACGGGGCTATATCTGCGCGCGCTGATGACCGGTCTCGCGCACCTGCCGCCGGTGCCCGGTGACGTGCGCGACGCGATACGCGCGCGGCTGGCGCGCCTGGGCCCGGCGCCGCTGCATGCCGAGCTGGCCGGCAAGGATCCGGTTTCGGCGGCGCGAATAGAGCCGACCGACCCGCAGCGCGTCGCGCGCGCGCTCGAAGTGCTGGAAGCCACCGGGCGGCCGCTGTCCGACTGGCAGCGGGCGCAAACTCCGGCGCCGGATACGCGGGACATTGCGTTTTTCACCATCCTATTGCTGCCGCCGCGCACCTCGCTATATGTGGCGATCGATGCGCGCTTCGCCGCCATGATCGACGATGGCGGCCTGGATGAAGTGCGGGCCCTTTTGAAGCGCGGTCTTGATCCCGCCTTGCCGGCGATGAAAGCGCTCGGCGTGCCCGATTTGATTGCCTATCTCGGCGGGGAAATTTCATTTGATGATGCCGTCCGGCGCGGCCAACAGGTCACGCGGCGCTATGCCAAACGGCAGTTCACCTGGTTTCGGAATCAGATAATTACGAATTTAACAGAAAATAAGCAATATATGAAAAGAGATCAGATTAAAATCTTTCCATTAATTAGTAAATTTGTGTTGACCTGTAGCGGGTGAGCGATTAGTTTCCCCACGTTTTGAACGTCATAGGCACGAAATCCGTGCCTTGACGCCATTTAGTTCAGTGATTTGACGGTTGGAAGGACGTTAAGGGCGATGGCGAAACGCAAGCTTTCGGGATCCGATATCATCATCCAGTGTTTGGTCGATGCCGGTGTCGATACCGTATTCGGCTATCCGGGCGGCGCGGTGCTGCCGATTTACGACGCGATCTTCAACCAAAACCGGCTGCGCCATGTGCTGGTGCGCCAGGAAGGCGGTGCGGTGCACATGGCCGAGGGCTATGCGCGCTCGACCGGCAAGCTTGGCGTGGTGCTTGTCACGTCGGGCCCCGGCGCGACCAATGCGGTGACAGGCCTTGCGGATGCGCTGATGGATAGCATTCCGGTGCTGTGCCTGACCGGCCAGGTGCCGACGCATCTGATCGGCAATGACGCGTTCCAGGAAGCCGACACCACAGGCATTACGCGCCCCTGCACCAAGCACAATTATCTGGTCAAGGACGTCAACGATTTAACTCGCCAACTGCGCGAGGCGATGTATGTCGCGAAATCGGGGCGGCCCGGGCCGGTGGTCGTCGATTTGCCCAAGGATGTGCTGGTCAACGAAGCGCTTTACGAAGCACCGTCCCCGCGCAAAGTCGCGCACAAGACCTACCGCCCGCGCATCAAGGGCGATCAGCGTCAGATCCGGCAGGCGGTGGAGGCCATCGCCGGCGCCAAGCGGCCGCTGTTCTATTGCGGTGGCGGGGTGGTCAATTCGGGGCCGCGGGCATCCAGACTACTGACCGAGTTCGTTCGCATGACCGGGGATCCGATCACGCTGACGCTAATGGGGCTGGGGGCGTATCCCGCGACCGACAAGCAGTGCCTCGGCATGGTTGGCATGCACGGCACCTATGAATCCAATCTCGCGATGCACGATTGCGACGTGATGGTGAATATTGGCGCGCGGTTCGACGACCGCGTGACCGGTCTGCTATCCGAGTTCTCACCCGGCTCGATCAAGATTCATGTCGATATCGACCCGTCTTCGATCAACAAGAACATCGCGGTGGATATTCCGATCATTGGCGATTGCGCCAGCGTGCTGGCCGACATGATCAAGGTCTGGAAGGAAATGAAGCCCCGGCGCGACCGGAAGGCCCAGGCCGCCTGGTGGGCGGAAATCGCGCGCTGGCGTAAGCGCGACTGTCTGAAATATGGACATTCGGACACACTCATCAAGCCGCAATACGCGCTGCAACGGCTTTACGAGCAAACCAGGGAACGTGATTGTTATATCACCACCGAGGTTGGCCAGCATCAGATGTGGGCGGCTCAGTATCTTAAGTTTGACGAGCCCAACCGATGGATGACGTCGGGCGGGCTGGGCACAATGGGGTACGGGTTTCCCGCCGCCATCGGCGTGCAGGTGGCGCATCCGGAATCGACCGTGATCGACGTTGCCGGTGAAGCTTCGTTCCAGATGAATATCCAGGAAATGTCGACGGCGATGCAATATCGGCTGCCGGTCAAGGTTTTCATCCTGAACAACCAGTATATGGGCATGGTGCGCCAGTGGCAGGAGTTGCTTTATGGTGGGCGCTATTCGGAAAGCTATACCGCTTCGCTGCCCGATTTCGTCAAGCTGGCCGATGCCTATGGCGCGCTCGGCCTGCGCGCGACCAAGCCAAGTGAGGTCGATGGCGTGATCGAGCAGATGCTCGATTCCGACCGGCTGACCATTGTCGATGTGCTGGTCGATCAGACCGAGAACTGTTTCCCGATGATTCCGTCCGGCGCGCCGCATAACGAGATGCTGATGGGGCCGGAGGACGAGGCCCAGGCACAGGCACAGGGCAACGAGGAAGGGATGGTGCTGGTCTGATGGCGTTCGAAACGAGACCACCCGGCACGGAAATCATTGAGCGGCACGTTATTTCCGTGCTGGTCGACAACGATGTCGGGGTGCTGGCCCGGGTGATAGGCCTGTTCTCGGGCCGGGGCTACAATATTACGAGCCTGACGGTCGCCGAGGTCGATCCCGGTCAGGCGATGTCGCGTATCACCGTGGTGACCAGCGGCACGGAAATGATCATCGAGCAGATCAAGGCGCAACTCGACCGGGTGGTGCCGGTGCATAATATCGCCGATCTCACGGTCGAGGGCCCCGCGGTCGAGCGCGAACTCGCCCTGATCAAGGTTCGCGGTACTGGGAACAAGCGGGTCGAAGCGCTCCGGATCGCCGATATATTCCGGGCCCGCGCCATCGACAGTACGATCAACTCCTTCGTGTTTGAAATTTCGGGTGCGACCGACAAACTCGACGCTTTCATAAACCTGATGCGGCCGCTGGGGCTGGTTGAAATTTCGCGCACCGGCGTTGTCGCTATTGCGCGCGGCGCCAAGGGGATTTAGAACATGTTTTGGTTGAGCCGGCGCCGGTTCCGCACAAGCGGAACATGATTTAAAACTACCAATCCAGACGTTCTACCAGAGGAAGAGGAATTCGCCATGCGTGTTTACTATGACCGCGACGCCGACGTTAACCTGATCAAATCGAAGAAGGTGGCGATCATCGGCTATGGCAGCCAGGGCCATGCCCATGCCAACAACCTGCGCGAAAGCGGCGTGACCGAAGTCGCCGTCGGGCTGCGCGAAGGCTCCACCAGCCGCGTCAAGGCCGAGGAGGCCGGTCTCAAGGTGATGACCCCCGCCGAAGCGGCGGCATGGGCCGATATCACCATGATCCTGGCGCCGGACGAACTGCATGTCGTTCTTTATCGCGACGATCTGCATGACAATCTGCGGCCCGGTAGCGCGCTGGCCTTCGCGCACGGCTTCAGCGTCCATTTCCGCCAGGTCGAGCCCCGGGACGATCTCGATGTCTTCATGGTCGCCCCCAAGGGGCCGGGTCATACCGTGCGCGCCGAATACCAGAAGGGCGGTGGCGTGCCCGCGCTGATCGCGGTAGCACAGGATCCCACCGGCAATGCCCAGGAAATTGGTATTTCCTATGCCAGCGCTATCGGCGCCGGGCGGTCGGGTGTGATTGAGACCACTTTCCGCGAGGAATGCGAAACCGACCTTTTCGGCGAGCAGGCTGTTCTGTGTGGCGGGCTAAGCGCGCTGATCAAGGCCGGTTACGAGACCTTGGTAGAGGCTGGCTATGCGCCGGAAATGGCCTATTTCGAATGCCTGCACGAGGTCAAGCTGATCGTCGATCTGATCTATGAGGGCGGTATCGCCAACATGCGCTACTCGATCTCGAACACGGCGGAATATGGTGATTATTCGCGCGGATCGCGGCTCATCAACGATGACGTCAAGGCCGAGATGAAGAAGATCCTGGGCGAAATCCAGTCCGGCAAGTTCGCCCGCGAATGGGTGCTGGAGAACGCGGCTGGACAAGCCAGTTTCAAGGCCATGCGCCGGCGCGAGGCGGAACATGATATCGAGCAGGTCGGTGAGCGGTTGCGCGGTATGATGCCGTGGATCACCAGCGGGCGGCTGGTCGATAAGAGCAAAAACTGACAACGCCGGCGACGGTGCCGGTAAAAAGGCCCGAAAGTATTAAAAACCGTTTGCAAATACGGTTAAGAAAGGCTTAGGAATAAGCTGTTAGCTTGGTTTTGTTCAGAGTCGTTCTCCGTGCCGGTGTCTAACATGTTGGTCGGGGGGCGATAGAAGCAAACAAGCGCACTGCTCAGCGAGAGTCGGCGAGCGATGACGATCGAAGGCAAGACGATGGCATTTCGTGTGACCAAACCGGCAATTTTACCGGATGTGGTTGGTTGCCCGGTCGCGTTGCTGGTGGGTCTGCGACTTACTTGCCCCTGAACGGGGGTCGCGGAAGCGATCGTCCGGGCGGGGGATGTGTCGTTTTCAGTTGTCGCAACCCGAACCGATTGAGAGGAGCTGAGTTATGAGCGCCAGCACCGACTCCAACCGAGTCACGATTTTCGATACCACCTTGCGCGATGGCGAGCAGTCGCCCGGCGCGTCAATGAATCTGGAAGAAAAACTGCGCATCGCCGAATTGCTCGAAGAGATGGGCGTCGACGTTATCGAAGCCGGGTTTCCGATCGCCTCGAATGGCGATTTCGAGGCCGTGCGCGAAGTTTCCAAAATGATCAAGAATGCCGTGGTCTGTGGTCTCGCGCGATCCGGCCGGACGGATATCGAGCGCGCCGCCGAGGCGTTGAAGCCGGCCCGGCAAAGCCGCATCCATACCTTCATCTCGACCAGCCCGCTGCACATGAAGTTCAAGCTGCAAATGGAACCGGACGAGGTCTATCAGGCGGTGATCGACAGCGTTAGCCTGGCTCGCCAGTTCACCGACAATGTCGAATGGTCGCCCGAGGACGGGTCGCGCACGGAACATGACTTCCTGTGCCGGACAGTCGAGGCGGCGATCAAGGCCGGCGCGACCACCATCAACATTCCCGACACGGTTGGCTATGCCGTGCCGGAGGAGTTCGGCCGGTTGATCACCATGTTGATCGAACGCGTGCCGAACAGCGACAAGGCGGTGTTTTCCACCCATTGCCACAATGATCTGGGGCTGGCGGTTGCAAATTCGCTGGCCGGCGTCGTCGCTGGCGCGCGACAGGTGGAATGCACCATCAACGGGCTCGGCGAACGCGCCGGCAATGCAGCCCTGGAAGAGGTAGTGATGGGGCTGCGGACCCGTTACGACCTGATGCCCTACTCGACCGGAATCAAGACCGAGTGTATTACACGGGCATCCAAGCTGGTCTCGACCATCACCGGATTCGTGGTTCAGCCCAACAAGGCGATCGTTGGCGCCAATGCGTTCGCGCATGAGGCGGGCATTCATCAGGATGGCATGCTGAAAAACGCTCAGACCTACGAAATCATGACCCCGGAATCGAACGGG
>JAZFSB010000346.1:0-3372 GCA_036445935.1 Alphaproteobacteria bacterium
GGCGCGCAGCCTGTGGCTGATGAACTCATCGACCTGAATTCCGGCTTCGCGCGGCAGGTCGAGCGCCGCATAGGCCGCCAGCTTGGCATGTTCCAGCGCCGCCGGATGGCGGCTCGCGATTTCGGTGGCAAGCCGGCGTACCGTTTTCTTGAGATCGCCCGGCGGTACGGAATCCGACACCAGCCCGACGCGGGCGGCTTCTTCGCCACTGAGATTGCGCCCGGTAAGCTGGACATGGAAGGCGATTTTCGCGGGCACGCCGCTTTGGAACAAGGTCGGGGTGGCGACCGAGCCATGGCTGCCCCGGATAATCTCCGGCATGCCGATACGGGCATCGTTGGCGGCAACCGCCAGTTCGCAGGCATTCATCAGCACCAGCCCACCGCCCAGGCACCAGCCCTTGACGGCGGCGATGGTGATCTGCGGCGCGCTTTTCATCAACGCCAGAATTTCGCGCAAACCGCCCTGATCCCAGCGCCAGCTTTCGCCGTGGCGCTTGCGCAGGTCGTAGAGGTCGAGACCGGCTGAAAATGAATCGCCCTCCGCCTCCAGCACGATGCAGCGGAAACGCCGGTCATCACGGATCTGACGCAGGGCGGCAATCAGCTCGTCCATCAGCGCTTCCGAAAGCGCGTTCTTTTTTTCCGGACGATTCAGCGTCAGCCAGGCGATGCGGTTCTTGACGGAAAGCCGCTTGCGGATAAGGCGGGTCTTGGCCATGCGCTATCTCCTATAAAGTTTTGTCAGCACCAGCCCGCGCAAGCCGAACATCCCCTAATTTCCGCCAAGCACGGCGTCGGCGATCTTTTCGGCGGTCATGATGACCGGGATGTTGGTGTTGGCGCGCGGCACCACGGGGAAGATCGAGGCGTCGCACACCCGCACCCCGTCCACGCCGATTACTCTTCCGTCCGCGTCGGTCACCGCCATGGGATCATCCGCCCGCCCCATGCGGCAGGTGCAGGACGGGTGCCAGGTGCCGGACACGCCGTCACGGATGAACGCCTCCATTGCCACGTCGTCGGACAGCAGCGACTTCATATCAACACCACCGGTGATGAAGCGGTTGATCGCGGCGCGGCGCAGGGGCTCGGGCATATCCAGCATGAAACCCAGAATGTCGGTCAGCACCCGGTTCTTGAGATTGACCGCGCCGATGCGGCGCACGCGCTCGCTGTAGCAGGTAGGAAAGGCGCTGGTCGCCATGGCGGCAAGCGGCGGGGCCGCGAACAGGTCGGCCGAACGTCGGATCGCATCGGCCAGCCGGTCGAGATCGCGCCGGTCCGACAGCATGCGGAAATCGACCTCGGGCTCGTCGCCGACATCGGCGGAAGTCAGCGTCACCGCGCCGCGCGAATAGGACTTGTTGATCCAGATCAGGAACGAGCCCAGCCGCTGGCCGACCGCGTGCCAGGCCGACTTGGCGGTCACCGAGACATAGACGTCCTGCGCCCCGCAGTCCGGCAGGCCGGAACTGTAGCGAAACCCGACATGAACGTGCCGCCGGCGCAGTTCGTGAAGCCGGGCCGGCGATTTCAGATAGGCGGAAACCGCGATCGAGGGATGTTCGCACAGGTTGGCGCCGACACCCGGCCGGTCGGCCAGCAGCTCGATACCATGCTCGGCCAAATGCGCCGCCCGCCCGATGCCCGAGCGCATCAGGATCGCCGGGCTGTGCAGCGCACCGGCGGACACGATGATCTCGCGCCCACGCACCTTCTCGCCGCCGCGCAACATCACACCGACGGCGCGTTTGCCCTCGAACAGAAGCCGGTCGGCCTGACACCGTGTCCGGATCGTCAGGTTTGCGCGCCGGCGGACTTCCGGGTTGAGATAGCCCATCGCCGCGGAAACACGCTGTTCGTCCGCGTTCGAGATGGTGACCGGAAACCAGCCGTCCTCGAACGGCCCATTCTGGTCGTCGATCTTCGGGTAGCCGGCGGCGGTCAGCGCATCCGCGGCAGCGCGGGAAAACCCTGTCCAGCCCTCTTCCGGCACGCGGCGAATGCCAATCGGCCCATCCTTGCCGTGCAGCGGCCCGTCCATGTCGAGATCGCATTCGAGCTTGCGGAAATAGGGCAGCACGTCGTCCCAGCCCCAGCCCTCGGCGCCGAGCGACACCCATTCGGCGTAATCGTCGGGCGAGCCGCGGTTGGCCATCTGGGCATTGATCGTCGAGCCGCCGCCGATCACGCGCGCCTGCTCGTAATAGCGTGGCGCGCTCGGCGCCTCGTCGTTGCCGACAGGCGCCGGCATCCGGACCTTGAGCGCACCCCAGTGATAGGCCGGGTTGAAAGCCGCCGCCATCGGATAGGAATCCTTGATATCGGCGGGTTCCTCACCGGGCTTGAAATCGCGCCCGGCTTCAAGCAGCAATACGCGGTTTTCCCCCGGTGCCGATAGGCGGTTGGCCAGCACACAGCCGGCGGAACCGCCACCAACAATCACATAATCATAATCCATGAAACGATTTTGCCAGACGATGGCAAAAGCGCAAAGAGCCGACTAGGGATCAGAGACGCGGGTAGCTTGGCCGGGTCACGATGAAGATCGCCACCGGGATCAGGCAGGCGGCCATTATGACGGGCAATTCCCAGCCCTCGGCGATGCCCAGCGTTACCCAGACAAGACTCAGCGTCATCATGGAAACCGCCAGCACCTTGGCGCGTCCGGGGATGACGCCATGTTCGTTCCAGTCGCGTAACGGCGGACCAAGCCTTGGGTGGGTGTAAAGCCAATGGTGGAAACGCGCGCTGCTTTTCGAAAATGCCCAAAGCGCCATCAGCAGGAACACCGTGGTCGGCAGACCAGGCACAACGACACCGACCATGCCTATACCGACATTGGCCCAGCCGAACGCCAGCAGCAGCGGCCGGCTGATACGGCCGGCGCGGCCTACGGGCGGCAGCGCGGCGGCGGAAAATGTGTTTGCTTCAGTCATCCGGGCAGTATCGCGGCAAACCGGTTAACAGTCTCTTCATGCACGGAATTGATCGCCCTCTTGTCGCCAGAGCCGTCCGGCTATAAGGGTTTCGCGCGGGTTTAACCAAGAGGAACCCATGCCAAATTCAGCTGATAACCGCCCGACTGGCGCCGAGGCCTTCGTGCGCGCATTGCAGGCCCATGGCGTCCGCCACATCTTCGGCCTGTGCGGCGACACCACCCTGCCACTTTACGATGCGTTGTTCCGGCTCGATCACGGCATCACCCATATCCTCACCCGTGACGAGCGCTCGGCGGCCTATATGGCGGATGGCTATGCACGAGCCAGCGGCCGGGTCGGCGTGTGCGAGGGACCCTCCGGCGGCGGCGCGACCTACATGCTGCCCGGGCTCGCCGAAGCCAACGAATCCTCGGTACCGGTGCGTGGCA
>JAZFSB010000347.1:0-4519 GCA_036445935.1 Alphaproteobacteria bacterium
TCCCGGCCGGTGGCGAAGCACAACCCCGCCGTCACACCGGTCACAATCCTGAGCGTGGTCAGATGGTTTGGCCGCACCCATGTCCCGGCCAGCGGGCGAACCCCGGCGCGGACAATTCGGTGCACCCAGGTGTTGTGCGAAATGACAGTTCTCCTCTGGGTTCACGGCAACCCATTATCTTACATCGGCAGGCGCGAATCGGGTTTCAACCGGGCCGGACGCGGTGTATGCGTTTGATCATGAAAGACGACGCGCCAAGACAGATCCTGCTGACCCCGGGACCACTGACCACGTCCGATGCGACCCGCCACGCCATGCTGCGCGACTGGGGCTCGCGCGACCAGGCCTTCATCGCCATGACGGCCCGCGTGCGTGCGCGCCTAACCCAACTGGCCGGTGGCGCGGATAGCCATATCTGCGTGCCGGTACAGGGCAGCGGTACGTTCGCGGTGGAAGCGACGCTGGGCACCTTGATCCCGCCAGGCGGCAAGGCGCTGATCTGCATCAACGGCGCCTATGGAAAGCGCATCGCAAAAATCTGTACGGTCATCGGCCGCGCCCATGAGATTTACGAAACCGCCGAGGATACGCCGCCCGACGCGGCGCGGATCGCAACTTTGCTGGCCGACGATTCCGGCATTACCCATGTCGTCGTGGTTCATTGTGAAACCACGTCGGGCATTCTCAACCCGATCGCGGATATCGCCGAAGTCACGGCGGCGGCGGACCGGCGGCTGATCGTCGATGCGATGAGCAGCTTCGGCGCCCTGCCGCTCGATGTCGGCGCGCTAAAGGCCGAGGCGGTGATCGCGTCCGCCAACAAGTGCCTCGAGGGCGCGCCGGGACTGGGCTATGCCATCATCGAGAAGAGCGCGCTCACCGCCGCCGCCGGCAACGCGCCCTCGCTCAGCCTCGATCTTCACGACCAGCATGTCTACATGGAGCGCACTGGCCAGTGGCGCTTTACCCCGCCGACCCATGTGCTGGCGGCGCTTGATGCGGCGCTCGACCAGCACGAGGCCGAAGGCGGCGTGGCGGCGCGTGGCGCGCGCTATGCCGATAACTGCCGGGTGCTCATCGACGGGCTACGCGCGCTCGGCTTTGAAACCTTTTTGCCCGACGCGCTGCAGGCGCCGATCATCGTCACCGTGCGCATGCCCGGCGACCCGGCATTCGATTTCCAGCGCCTGTACAACCGGCTGGCCGAACAGGGGGTCGTGCTTTATCCCGGCGCGGTGACGCAGGAAAAAAGCTTCCGGATCGGCTGCATCGGCCAGGTATTCGAGGCCGACATGCGCCGCGCGCTTACCGCCATTGAAGCAGCCCTGAGCGAGATGGGCGTACACAAGGACGGCCTCAAGCCCTCTGTCTGATCGATTACCGTGCCAGGAAATCGCGGAAACGGCGGGCAACTTCGACGGGGGTGATCTTGGGGCGGCCGAGGCCTTTGATGGTGCCGCGCGCAACCTTCATGTGGATCAGATGCGGCCCGGGCGCCGCCAGCGCGCCGGTCAGCGCCTGGTCGAACCCATCGAGCCCATCGCACGACCAGCCCCGCGCATAGCCGCAGGCGATCGCGGCGCCGGTGAAATCGACGGTCGGCGACACCGTGGGCTGGCCGCCAGTCGATTCATAAGCGCCATTGTCGAACACGATGTGAACAAGGTTTTTGGGCGCGTAGGCGCCAATCGTGGCCAGCGAGCCAAGCTTCATCAGCGCCGCGCCGTCGCCGTCCAGCACCACCACCGGGCGATCGGCATTGACCGCGACGCCGAGTCCCATTCCCGCCGCGCAGCCCATAGAGCCGACCTGATAGAGATGCTGTTCGCGATCGGCCAGCGTATAGAGCTCGCGCCCGGTAAAGCCGGTCGTGGCAATCACCGCGGCTTCTTCGGGCAGCACGGCCAGCAGGCGTTCCATCGCCGCCGTCCGGCCCGGATGCTCGCCGCCGGTGGCAAGGTCGGCGCGTTCTCCTGGAACGGCGGCGCGCGGCGGCGGCGCATCGATGCCGTCATCCGTCACCGCGCCCTTTTCCATGATCATGGCGAATGGCAGATCGCTTTCCGCCATGCGCAGGCACGCTTCGTCCAGCGCGCCCGAAATTTCATTGTCGGAAGACGGGAACAGCCGGTGCGGCACCTGAATCACGTCGAGCAGCGACGGTGTGATTGGCCCCATGAGCTGGTGCTGCGGTTCGTCCTCGATACCCGGTCCACCGCGCCAGGTGACGATCATCAAGGTCGGAATGCGAAACGGATAGTTGAGCGAAGTCAGCGGATTGACAGCGTTGCCGAGGCCCGAATTCTGGCACATCACGACCGTGCCGCGCCCGGCAAGCCAGGCGCCGGCGGCGATCGCCACCGCCTCGCCCTCTCTGGCCGCGCCGACGTAATAAAGATCGTCGGCGCTGATCACCCGGTTGATGATCGGCGTCAGAAACGAGCACGGCACGCCGCTGAAAAAATCGAATCCCGCCTCGATGGCGGGCTTGAGGAAACTGTCGGCGTCAATCATGTCATGCGTTCCGAAACGGCGTCATTGATCCAGCGTGCTCTTGGCGAACACCTCGTCCAGCTTCATCAGCCGGGGTGTCAGCCCCTGCTCGAAGGAATACTGGGCCGCGGTCTCAAGCGTCCGCCGGTTGGCTTCGATGCCGTGGCGCACCAGCGGCTCGGTCAGCGCCGTGAAGGCTTCCGTCGAGATCAGCCCGGACGCGCGGTGATATTCGACATGCTCCAGCCGCTGCCGGTCCGCCAGCTCGGCGGCCTGGTTGAACGCCTTAAGCAGGTTGAGCACGACCCACGGGTGCTTTTCCGTGATCTCGCGCTTGACCACCATGCCGTGATTGATCGGGTAGATGCCGGTCTTCTTGTAATAGCGCAGCCCTTCCGCCTCGCGGCTGGCGAAGAGCGGTCCGAAATTCGGATGGGCTTCGAGATCGATGGAGCTACGGTCGATCAGGTTCGCATCGCGCAGGAACAGTAACGTCGCGTCGAGCTCGCCCTTCATCATCATTTCGCCGATATTCGTCTCGACCGGAATCTGGTTCACGGTGACGCCGGGCGGGGGCGTGAAACCGGTGGCGCCGCCGTGGCTCTGATCCGGCAGGCGTTCCATGAAGTATTCCATCTCGGTCTGATCGACGCCGAATTCGTGCTTCAGGATGCCGCGCGACCAAACGGCCGCGGTCTGCTGGAACTCGGGCACGCCGACGCGCTTGCCGCGCATGTCTTCGGGTTTCTCGATACCCGCGTCCTTGCGGATCAGGATCCAGTTCTGGAAGAAATGGCGGGTGGTGAAAACCGGCAGGCCGACCCAGCGTTCGTCGCCCGCCGCGATGGTTTTCATCAGCGAGGAAAACGACATCTCGGAAGCATCGAACTCGGCGAATTTAAGCTGCCGCCAGAACATCTCGGACGGATGCAGCGGCGTCGGGATCAGGTCGATGCCGTCGGGCTTTATGGTCCCGTCGAGGATCGGCCGGGTCCGGGGATTCATGTCGAGCGCGATGCTGAGCTGAAGGTTCATCTTTTTCTCCCTGTTCGTTACCCCGTTTATCGCCCAGATGAGCAAATGCGGCAAACGGTCACGACGCAATTCCACGCGGCGCGGAAAAATTCTATAAGAGTCGCATGATCGCAACCCCCGTTCTGACCGATGCCCAGATCGACGCCTTTCGGCGCGACGGCTATGTCGTGACGCCGGGCGCGTTTTCCGCGGATGACGCCGCCACCATCCAGCGCTGGATGCGCGAGGTCGAGGCGCTGCCGGAAGAGCCCGGCCGGCACTGGGTGTTTCATGAAAAAAGCCGCATCGATGGGCGCGACCTGATCAACCGGATCGAATATATCGCGCCGTTCCATGCCGGCTTCGCCAAGCTGACCGGGGTGCTCAAAGCCCCCACCACCCAACTCTTCGGCGAGGACACGGTGCTGTTCAAGGAAAAGATCAATTTCAAGATGCCGGGCGGCGGCGGCTTTGAGCCGCACCAGGATTCGCAGGCCGGCTGGGAAGACTATGCCGGCAATTTCGTCAACGTGATGGTGTGCATCGACGCCGCCACCGTGGAAAACGGCTGCATCGAGCTCGCCGCCGGCCAGAACCGGCGCGGCCTGCTACGCGGCATGGAGCCGCTGACCGACGACGATATCCGGGACATGAAGTTCATCGCCTACCCGACCGAACCCGGCGATGTCGCCTATTTCGACGCCTACACGCCGCACCGCTCCGCGCCCAACCCAACGAACGATCCGCGCCGGCTGTATTTCGCGACCTACAACCGCGCGTCGGACGGCGATCAGCTGGAAAAATATTACGCCGACAAGCGCCGGAACTTCCCGCCCGACATAGAGCGCGATCCCGACCGCGAGTACGTCTACAAGGTTTAAATGGCCCGAACCGGCGTGCGGCCTTCGAGACGGCGCTTCGGTGAATGCCCTTTGGGCCTCCACCCTCAGGCTGAGGTAAACCGTGAATGGCATAAAGAAATATCCTCATGCTGAGGAGCCCGGCGCAGCCG
>JAZFSB010000348.1:0-6810 GCA_036445935.1 Alphaproteobacteria bacterium
ACCTCGTCCAGCGTATCGATGCGGCAGGTCAGCTTGATGTCCTCGGTCGAGCCATCGGCGCGCATGATGTGGCAGTCAACATCCATGCCCGGCGTGATACCGTCCGCGACACCGGTGAGGTCGAACGTCTCGCTGCCGTCGAGCTTCAGCGTCTCACGCGTGACGCCCGGCTTGAATTCCAGCGGCAGCACGCCCATGCCGATCAGGTTCGAGCGGTGGATACGCTCGAACGCTTCGACGATGGCGGCGCGGATACCGAGCAGCGCCGGCCCCTTGGCGGCCCAGTCGCGCGATGAGCCCATGCCGTAATCCTTGCCGCCGAGGACGACCGTTGGCACGCCTTCTTCCTGGTATTTCATCGCCGCGGCAAACACCGACATTTCCGCGCCGTCCGGCATATGGCGGGTGAAGCCGCCTTCGGTGCCGGGGACCATTTCATTGCGGATGCGGATATTGGCGAAGGTGCCGCGCGTCATGGTTTCGAAATTGCCCCGCCGGGCGCCGTAGGAATTGAAATCCTCGGGCCGGATCTGGCGATCCAGCAGGTAGTCGCCCGCCGGGCTGGTCTTGGCGATGCCGCCGGCCGGCGAGATGTGATCGGTGGTCACTGAATCGCCCAGCTTGAGCAGCACGCGCGCGCCCTTGATGTCCTCGACCGGGTCGGGATCGTGTCCCATCCCGTCGAAGAAGGGCGGGTATTTGACATAGGTCGAGCTGTCCTGCCATTCGTAGGTCAGGCCGTCCGGCACGCCGATCTTGCGCCAATCATCCGATCCTTCATCGACGTTGGCATAGCGCGCGCGGAACATCTCGGGCGTGACCGCCTTGGCGATGGTGTCCTGAATTTCCTTGTTGGACGGCCAGATGTCCTTCAGATAGACCGGGTTGCCATCCTTGTCCTCGCCCAGCGGGTCAGTGGTCAGGTTGATCTTGAGCGATCCGGCCAGCGCATAAGCGACGACCAGCGGCGGCGAGGCGAGATAGTTCGCCTTGACCTGCTGATGGACGCGGCCTTCGAAATTGCGGTTGCCGGACAGCACCGAGCCGACCACCAGATTGCCGTCATCGACCGCATCGGCGACGGCGTCAATCAGCGGGCCTGAATTGCCGATGCAGGTAGTGCAGCCATAGCCCACGATGTTGAAGCCAAGGGCGTTCAGATCGTCCTGCAGCTCGGCCGCTTCCAGATAGTCCGCAACCACCTGGCTGCCGGGCGCCAGCGACGTCTTGACCCATGGCTTGGAAGTAATCCCCTTGGCCACGGCGTTGCGCGCGACCAACCCGGCGGCGACCAGCACCGACGGGTTCGACGTGTTGGTGCAGCTCGTGATGGCGGCGATCACCACGTCGCCGTCTTCCAGCTTGTGGTCCATGCCCTCCATCTCGGTCGGTCCGTTGCTCTTGTCCCAGCTCGGCAGGGCCTTGGCGAAGGCCGCGTCGGCGCCAGACAGCGCGATCCTGTCCTGCGGCCGGCGTGGCCCGGCGAGCGACGGCTCGACGGTCGACATGTCGAGCTCGGCGGTGTCGGTGAAAATCGGATCGGGGCTCGACGCATCGCGCCACATGCCCTGCGCCTTGGCATAGGCTTCGACCAGCGCCACGGCATCGGAATCGCGGCCGGTGAAATTCAGGAAATTGATGGTCTCGGCATCGATCGGGAAGAAGCCACAGGTCGCGCCGTATTCGGGCGCCATGTTGCCGATGGTGGCGCGGTCCGGCAGCGACAGGTTATCGAGCCCCGGCCCGTAGAATTCGACGAATTTCGATACCACGCCCTTCTTGCGCAGCATCTGGGTCACGGTCAGCACCAGGTCGGTCGCCGTGGTGCCTTCGCGCAGCGCGCCGGTCAGCTTGAAGCCGATCACCTCTGGCAGCAGCATCGAGATCGGCTGGCCCAGCATTGCCGCCTCGGCCTCGATGCCGCCGACGCCCCAGCCGAGTACCGCCAGGCCGTTGACCATGGTGGTGTGGCTGTCGGTGCCGACCACCGTATCCGGATAGGCAACGGTTTTGCCGTCTTCGTCCGTGGTCCACACCACGCGCGACAGGTTTTCCAGGTTCACCTGGTGGCAGATGCCAATGCCCGGCGGCACCACGCGGAAATTGGAGAACGCGGTCTGGCCCCAGCGCAGGAACCCGTAACGTTCCTGGTTGCGCTCGAATTCGATTTTCACGTTCTTGGCGAACGCGTCGGGGGTACCGAAATTATCGATCATCACCGAATGGTCGATCACCAGATCGACCGGGCATAGCGGGTTGATCTTTTCCGGGTCGCCATCGAGCTTGAGCATGGCTTCGCGCATGGCGGCCAGATCGACCACCGCGGGCACGCCGGTCAGATCCTGCAACAGCACGCGGGCCGGGCGGAACGCTATCTCGGCGGTGCCCGCCTTGCCGTCCCAGTTGGCCGCCGCCTTGACGTGATCCACCGTCACCGTGCGCCCGTCTTCGTAACGCAGCAGGTTTTCCAGCAGCGCCTTCATCGAATAGGGCAGCCGCGACGGATCGCCGATGCCGGCATCGCGCGCCGCGTTCAGACTGAAATAGTCGTAGGACCTGCCATTGACGTCGAGCGTGCGGCGAACCTTCAGCGTATCGTTACCAGAAACGGTCACGGCGTTTCTCCTTCTCAGCGGGTGTTGAGGAAATTGTGGCGGCGGACGGAAATTACCGCCCGAGGGCCTGCTTGCTCAAGCAGAACATTTCATCGGGCAAATATTTTACCAGCACCGCGGGGAAGAAAAATATCGCAATTTGGTCACAATTCGGGCTTCTCCCCGCCCTATTGGGTGCCCATCTTTACAGTTGTAGCCCCCCGGGATGTCTGTCCCCCCAGGCATCCCGACCGGTCCCGACTTGGGACCGGAACCCTCCTCAGGCCGCCGGCGCACACCGGCGGCCATTTTTTTCCCGCCTGTCCGCCCACCGCCAGCTTTGTTACAGTACCGCCAACAAGCAGCAAGCGGTTGGTGCGGATGCGGTTTTTCGGACAGGACCTGGCCTGCGTCAGGGGAGAGCGGCTGGTTTTCTCAGGTCTCGACTTCGCGCTGACGCCGGGCGAGGCGTTAATCCTCGCCGGACGCAACGGCTCGGGCAAAACTACTCTGCTGCGCCTGATGGCTGGGCTCGCGCCGTACCAGGCCGGGGGGCTTGGCTGGGATGACGGGCCGGTTCGCGACGATCCCGAACGCCACGCCGCGCGGCTGCACTATGTCGCCCATCTGGACGCCGTGAAACCGGCGCTGACGGTGTGGGAAAATCTCGAATTCTGGGCTCGGCTCAGGGGTGGCGACAGCGACGGCGCGCGGGCCGCCCTGGCCCGTCTGGGGCTCGACGGGTTATCCGGCGTGCCGGCGCGCTACCTGTCGGCCGGCCAGCGCCACCGGCTGTCGCTGGCCCGCCTGCTGGCGGCGCCCGCCGTACTCTGGCTGCTCGATGAGCCAACGGTGGCGCTTGATGGAGAATCGGTCACCGCCCTGATGGCGGCGCTGGCCGAACATCGTGCCGGCGGCGGCATGGCGGTAATCGCGACCAATGTCGATCTCGGCGATCTCGGCGCATCGACGCTCGACATGCGGCGCTTCGCGCCCGACCCTGGTCAGGCGGGAGTTTCGGTATGAACGCCTTCACGATCATCGTCGGGCGAGAGCTGCGCCTAGCGCTTCGCCAGTCGGGCGACAGCGCGATTATCGTGATGTTTTTCGTGCTTGCCGCGGTGTTGTTCCCGTTCGGGCTGGGGCCGGAGCCCAACCTGCTAGCGCGCATGGCGCCCGGCGTGGTGTGGGTGACGGCGCTGCTGGCGGCCATGCTGTCGTTCGAACGGCTGTTCCTGGCCGATTACGAGGACGGGTCGCTGGAACAACTGGCGCTGGGCCCGGCCCCGCTGGCATTAGTGGCGCTGGCCAAGGCGCTGGCACACTGGTTGACCACCGGCGTGCCGCTGATGCTGGCGGCACCCTTGATCGGCGTGCTCTACCACCTGCCCGAAGACGGTTATGCGCCGCTGATCGTCTCAATGATCCTGGGGACGCCGACCATCAGCCTGATCGGCACGGTCGGCGCGGCGCTGACGCTGGGCGCGCGGCGCGGCGGCGTGCTGCTGTCGCTGCTGGTGCTGCCGCTGGTGGTGCCGGTGCTGATCTTCGGCGCCGGCGCGATCGATGCCGCGATCAACGGTTTTCCGGTGCGCCCGCAGCTCATGGTGTTGGGCGGCATATTGCTGGCGGCGCTGGCGTTATGCCCGTGGGCCTCCGCCGCCAGCGTGCGCCAGGCGCTGGAATAAACCGCTCGAAATGGATTATGTAGCCCCCATCTTTGTTATGCTAACAAGGCGTGCGCCAGCAATCTCCTCGGCGCGCGGATGGAATGCATGATCCAACGTTTTGCCAACCCGGCGCGATTCAACCGCCTCGCCCACACTCTGCTGCCCTGGTTCGCCTGGCCGGCGGCGGCGCTGATCGCGGGCGGCAGCTATTTCGCGCTGGTCGCCTCGCCGCCCGACTATCAGCAGGGCGAAACGGTGCGCATCATGTATGTCCATGTGCCGGCGGCCTGGATGGCGCTGTTCGTCTATTCCTCAATGGCGCTGGCCAGCGCCGTCGGGCTGATCTGGAAGCACCCGCTAGCCCATCTCAGCGCGCAGGCCGCCGCCCCGATCGGCGCCGCCTTCACCTTCCTCTGCCTGGTCACGGGCTCGCTTTGGGGCAAGCCGATGTGGGGCGCCTGGTGGGTATGGGACGCGCGGCTGACCTCGGTGCTGATCCTGTTCTTTCTCTATCTCGGCTTCATGGCGCTGAGTGCCGCGTTCGACGACCCGGCGCGCGGTGAGCGCTCGGCCGCCGTGCTGGCGCTGGTCGGCGCGATCAACGTGCCGATCATTAAATTCTCGGTCGAATGGTGGAATACGCTGCACCAGCCGTCCAGCGTGGTAAAGATGTCGGGTCCGGCAATTCACGCCTCGATGCTGGTGCCGCTGATGATGATGGCGATAGGCTTCACCCTGTTTTTCATGGCGCTTTTGCTGGTGCGCATGCGCGCGGCCCTGCTGGCGCGGCGCGCCCGCGCGCTGACCATGGCTGGCGTTCATGCCGCCCAGGCGGCGGGCTAAGGCGCGGCTTATGCAGTCACTTGCTTCATTTCTGAATATGGGCGGCCATGGCGGGTTTGTCTGGGGCGCCTGGGGGCTGGCGGCGCTGGTTATCGGCGGGCTGACCTGGTCGAGCCTGCGGTCGTTGCGCGCCCGCGAGGCCGAGATAGCAGCACTCGAAGCCGCATCTCCGCACCGCCGGCCCGCCGGCGACGGTGAGACATCATGACCCGCAAACAGCGCCGCCTGGGCGTCGTGCTGCTTGGGCTGGCAATGTTGGGGATCGCGGCCGCGCTGGTTTTAAGCGCGTTTGAGGATTCCATCGTGTTTTTCTACAGCCCGACAGATCTGGCGACCAAGAACGTGCCCCCGAACCAACGATTGCGCATCGGCGGGCTGGTGAAGGAGGGCAGTCTCAAGCGCGACGCGGACGGGGTGACGGTGCGGTTCGACGTGACCGATACCGCCAACACCGTGCAGGTGGTCTATCGCGGCCTGCTGCCCGACCTGTTCCGCGAAGGCCAGGGCGTCGTCGCCGAGGGACAGTTCATGGGGGCGGCCGGGTTCCGCGCCGATGAAGTCCTCGCCAAGCATGACGAGACCTATATGCCGCCGGAAGTCGCCGAGGCCCTCAAAAAAGCCGGCACCTGGAAAGGGGGCGAGAAGAAATGATCGCCGAAGCCGGACAGTTCGCCCTGATGCTGGCCTTCGCCATTGCCCTGGTGCAAGGCACTTTGCCGCTGATCGGCGCGCAGACCGGCCGGGCCGGCTGGATGGCGCTGGGCCCGGCCTGCGCGCGGGCGCAATTCGTATTTATTACCGGCGCGTTCGGCTGCCTGATCACGGCCTTCGTGGTGTCGGATTTCTCGGTATCCAACGTGGCCGAGAATTCGCACACGCTGAAGCCGATGCTTTACAAGGTGAGCGGCACGTGGGGCAATCATGAGGGCTCGATGGTGCTGTGGGTGTCGATCCTCTCCCTGTTCGGGATGGCCGTCGCCACCTTTGGCGGTAATCTGCCGCCCGCGCTGCGCGCCCGGGTGCTCGCCATCCAGGGACTGATCGGCGCCGCCTTCCTGGCCTTCATCCTGTTCACCTCGAACCCGTTCACCCGGCTTGACCCGGCGCCGCTGGAAGGGCGCGGGCTGAACCCGATCCTGCAGGATCCCGGCCTCGCCTTTCATCCGCCGTTTCTGTATCTCGGCTATGTCGGGCTTTCGATGGCGTTTTCGTTCGCCATCGCGGCCCTGATCGAAGGCCGCGTGGACGCCGCCTGGGCGCGCTGGGTGCGGCCCTGGACACTGGCGGCCTGGTGCGCGCTCACCGTCGGCATCGCGATGGGAAGCTGGTGGGCCTATTACGAACTCGGCTGGGGCGGCTGGTGGTTCTGGGATCCGGTCGAGAACGCGTCCTTCATCCCGTGGCTGATCGCCACCGCGCTGCTGCATTCGGCCCTGGTGGTCGAAAAGCGCGACGCGCTGAAAAGCTGGACCGTGCTGCTTGCCATTCTCGCCTTCTCGATGTCGCTGCTCGGCACCTTCCTGGTGCGCTCAGGCGTGCTGACTTCGGTTCACGCCTTCGCGTCCGACCCGGAACGCGGAACCTTTATCCTGCTGCTGCTGGTGGTCGTCACCGGCGGCTCGCTGGTGCTTTATGCGGTGCGCGCGCCGGCGCTCAAGGGCGGCGGACTGTTCGCGCCGATCTCACGCGAGGGCGCGCTGGTG
>JAZFSB010000349.1:0-2092 GCA_036445935.1 Alphaproteobacteria bacterium
GGAAATTCCAAGCGACTGTTCCAGGATGCGCTGCCCGATGCGCTGAGCGACATCGACACCCTCATGGACAAATACGGCGCCTGAGCAAGCCGCCGCTACTTCTATCAGCCCAGGCCGAGGAGAAACTCATGCGACTGACGAAGCCCCGGATCCAGCCACTGGCTGAAGAAGAACTGACCGCCGAGCAGGCCGAGGTCATTGCACCGACGCTGGAACGCGGCGGCGTGGTTGCCACCGTCATCATGACCCTGATGCGCAACATGCCATTGTTCACCAACCTGAATGTGTTAGGTCGTCACATCATGTCCGGGTCCAGCCTGGAGCCGCGCTGGCGGGAGATTCTGATCATGCGTGTCGGCTGGAAGACGAACTGCGAATACCAGTGGGGGCAACATGTGCGCATGAGTGCGTCGGCGGGCCTGACCGCCGAGGACCACACCCGCATCAAAGCGGGCGCGGATGCTGCCGGATGGACCGAGCTGGAATCGGCACTGATTTCCGCGGTGGATGAATTGATCGCCGATACCATGATCGGCGATGAAACATGGGCCGCACTTTCCCGGCACCTCGGTACCGAGCAACTGACCGACGCCATTTTTACGATAGGTCACTACAACATGGTCGCCATGGCACTGAACGGTATCGGCGTGCAACCTGAGCCCGGCCTGTCCGGCTTCGATGGCTAGTCCCGCACCGTTACCTGTCGATCCGCCCGCCAGCCTGACCGCGACCCTCGGCAACCTCGGGCCGGGCTTGCTGGTCGCTGCGACGGTGGTGGGCGCCGGCGAACTGATCGCCACGACCAAGACCGGCGCCCAGGTCGGCATCAGCTTTCTGTGGCTGATCATCGTGGGCTGCTTCATCAAGGTGTTCGTGCAGGTCGAGCTCGGGCGCTATACCATCAGTGCCGGCGAGACGACATTGCGCGCGCTGGACCGTATCCCCGGTCCGAGATTCAGAGCCAGCTGGGTCGTGTGGCTGTGGCTCATACTGATGCCGGCGTCTTTCGTCATCATGGGCGGGGTGATCGGCGGTGTCGCCCAGGCACTGGCATTGGCGCTGCCGGTTCGCGGTGATTACGTGGCGGCGCTGGCCGGCCCCGGCGTCGTGACGACCGCTACCTTCGACGACCGGTTCTGGTCCGGCATCATTGCGTTCGGCACTGCGGTGCTGCTGTCCGTCGGGCGGTACCGGCTCATCGAGCGGGCCGCGATCGGCCTGGTGGGCCTGTTCACACTGATCACCGTCGTGAACGTGGCGATGCTTCAGGCCAGTCCTTACCGGCTGTCCGCCGGCGAGATCATCTCCGGTTTAAGCTTTCAGTTGCCCAGCCTGCCCGGCGCGTGGTTCACGGCCCTGGCTACGTTCGGGATCATCGGCGTGGGCGCCGTTGACCTGATCGCCTATCCGTACTGGTGTCTGGAGAAGGGTTACGCAAGCTATGCCGGTCCTAATGACGGCAGCGCTGCCTGGGTGTCGCGGGCACGGGGCTGGATCAGGGTCATGCGTGTCGATGCGTTTTTCTGCGTCGCCGTCTGCATCGTCGCGACCACGGCTTTTTATCTGATCGGTGCCGCCGTGCTGCACCGGGAAGGCCTGGATCCGGACGGCACGCGCATGATCAGTACCCTCATCTCCGCCTATCAACCGGTCTTTGGCCCCTATGCGAAGTGGCTGTTGCTGACGGGCGCGATAGCCGTGTTGTATTCATCGTTTCTGATTGCGACGGCGGCGGCGGCCCGGTTGCTGTCGGATGGGCTGATCATCCTCGGTGTGCTGAATGGCGACGATGCCAGGGTTCGCGAGCGGTCAGTGACCCTCCTGTCGTTCGGCCTGCCTCTGCTGGCCGCGCTCATCTTCCTGACGGGCTGGAATCCGGTGCTGCTGATCCTGATCGGTGGCATGGCGCAGACAATACTGCTGCCGGTGGTGGGCTTTGCTTCGGTCTACCTCCGGTTCCGGTTGACCGACGCCCGGCTGGCGCCCGGGCGTTTATGGGACGGCGCGCTGATCCTTTCCTGCGTCGGATTCGTCGTGATCGGCGGCTTCGGTGTATTCCGTTTTCTACTATGAGTCGATTGGGGTCTGACCC
>JAZFSB010000350.1:0-8117 GCA_036445935.1 Alphaproteobacteria bacterium
CTGGCCAGCAGCACGCGGCGCTGGCGCGGCTTCGCCGCCTTACCCTTCTGGGCGACGCGGTAACCATCAGTTGCGCCGGCCGCCAGGACGGGGGCAACCGAGCCAGCAGATACCGCAAGCGCGAGCAGTAGTATGAAGACGAAACATGGGATGGTTATGAGACGCATCGATACCACCGGAAAGTGTTTCCAATCGCGATCACGGTAGCAGCCGTCTCGCCGCCGGTCATCCTCTACGAAAAACGATGCGACCTGGGGAATCCCTTGGGAGCCAGCCGGCCGGACTGGGCCCGCTTGCCGAGCCAGCCGCGCAGATCGCCTTCCGTCCGCGTGCGTTCACCCGCCTTCCAGCTCAGCCCGCCAGCCTTGGTAAACGTCTTGACATCAGAGAGCCCGCCATCCTTGTAGCTCTGCAGCTTGACGCCGCGCCCGCGGGTCATTTCGGGGAGTTCGGAAAGAGGAAAGACGATCATCTTGTGATTTTCACCGACCACCGCGATCGAATCGCCCACCGCCGGCGCGCAGGCGCGCGCTTCGACATCGCCGGAAACGTTGAGCACCTGGCGACCGGCGCGGGTCTGCGCCACGACCTCGGCCTCGGGCACGATAAAGCCGCGCCCGTCGGACGATGCCACCACCAGCCTGCGATCTGGATCGTGAACAAACAGATCGACGATTTCGTGGTCGTTGCCGAGATCGAGGATCAGGCGCACCGGTTCGCCATGGCCGCGCCCGCCGGGCAGCTTGTCGCAGCCCAGCGTATAGAACCGCCCGTTGGTCGCGAACAGGATCAGCCGGTCGGTGGTCTCGGCGTGGAACGCGAAACGCGCCCGGTCGCCTTCCTTGAACTTGAGCGTGCCGTAATCCGCCAGGTGCCCCTTGGCGACGCGAATCCAACCTTTTTCAGAGCAAATCACGGTGACCGGTTCGCGTTCTATCATGGCGCTGATCGGCACCACGTCGGCGCTCGGCGCCTTGCCAATTTCGGTCCGCCGGGCGCCGAGTTCGGTTTTGGCGCCGAAACGCTTGCGAATTTCGACGATTTCCCCATCGATCCGTTTCCGGCACTCCGCTTCGCTCTTGAGCAGCCGGTTCAGGTCTTTTTTCTCACCTTCAAGCGCCTTGATTTCCTCACGGATTGTGATTTCCTCGAGCCGGCGCAACGCACGCAGGCGCATATTCAGGATCGCTTCGGCCTGATTGTCGTTCAGCTTCCAGCGCTTGATCATAACCGGCTTGGGTTGGTCTTCCTCGCGGATGATGGCGATCACCTCGTCGAGATTTAGATAGACGATCATGTAGCCGGCCAGCATCTCAAGCCGATGGGCGATCTTATCGAGCCGATTGCGGGCGCGGCGCTTGAGCACCACCAGCCGATGATCGAGCCAGCTTTGCAGCGCATCGCGCAAATTCATCACGCGTGGCGTGGCGCCGGCCTCCAACACATTCAGGTTCAGGCTGACGCGGACCTCGAGATCGCTGTACTGACACAACGCCTCCATCATCATTTCAGGATAGACGGTGCGACTGCGCGGTTCCAGCACCAGCCTGATGTCGGCCGCGGATTCGTCGCGCACGTCCTCCAGCATCGGCAGCTTGCGGTCCGCCATCATCTCGGCGATTTTCTCGATCAGCCGGCTTTTCTGCACCTGGTAGGGAATTTCGGTGACCACGACCTGCCACTGGCCGCGCGCCAGCTGCTCGACCTCCCAGCGTGCGCGCAGACGGAATGCGCCGCGCCCGGTCTCATAGGCGGAACGGATGTTCTCGGGCGTTTCGACCAGCACGCCGCCGGTTGGAAAATCCGGCCCCGGCATGAAGGAAATCAGCTTGTCGATGGTCGCCTTGGGGGTCTTGATCAGGTGGCGCAGCGCCTGGCAGATTTCGTCCAGATTATGCGGCGGGATCGATGTCGCCATTCCGACCGCGATGCCGGCTGCCCCGTTGGCCAGCAGGTTGGGCACGGCGGCCGGCAGCAGCACGGGCTCGCTTTCCGAACCATCGTAATTTTCGCGAAAATCGACCGCGTCCTCGTCGAGATCCTGCAGCAGCGCCAGCGCATATTCGGTCAGCCGCGCCTCGGTGTAGCGCATGGCGGCCGCGGAATCGCCATCGACATTGCCAAAATTCCCCTGGCCTTCGACCAGCGGGTAACGCACCGCGAATTCCTGCGCCAGGCGCACCAGCGCGTCATAGACCGCCGTGTCACCGTGCGGGTGGTACTTGCCGATCACATCGCCAACCACGCGAGCGCATTTCTTGAAGCCGGTGCCGGGGTCGAGCCGCAGCTGGCGCATGGCGTAGAGCAGCCGGCGGTGGACCGGCTTCAGCCCGTCGCGCGCATCGGGCAGCGAGCGGGACGTGATGGTCGAAAGCGCATAAGCCAGGTAACGCTCGCCCAGCGCGGTTTCGAGCGTGACGTCCTTGGTGGGTGGCGGTAGTGGAGTGGATTTAGCAGCTTTGCGAGCCATAGGCGTCATATACACCGAATCATGCGGGGGTTCACACGAAACCCGCGATCAATTGCGGGTTAAACCCTCGATCAATTGCGCCCGGGCGGCTGGCAGGGCATCCGGCGCGCCACCCATTACATGGGTGCTTAGAAAATGACCGGTTAGGCGCAATCCTTCGGCGATTTCCGACGGCGCCCCGGAGCGCTGTCCACCGTCGGGCAGCAGGAAGGCGGGCAGAGGCAGCAGCCGGTCGCGCCACGGCTCTCCGGCGCCTTGCGACACGGCGCGACCGGTTTTGGGCGACACCCAGATCAGCTGCTCGGTATCGCCCGTCGCGGCACAGCTTTCCAGATCCAGCCCGAAGCCAAGCTCCGCCAGCAAGTCGCGCTCCCAGATCACATAGGTGGTCTCCCAGCCGGGTTGGCCAAGTGCCATGATCAGCGCGCCAAATCCGGTGAACAGGTCCAGAAACGGCGCGCGCTCGGGTAGCGCGCGGTCGAGCAAGGCGGTCGCGCTGGCCAGGGCCAAGAGCGGCAGCTTGTCCTGCATCAGCGTCGCCGCGTGGGCCCGCTCCATTTCACAGCTATAGGAACCAAGATGTTCGGGCAATCGCGCCCGCCAGGTTGCCCGCACAAGGTTGCCCGGCTGGTAGAGCCCGCGCGCGCGCCTGCCCGCCCCGCCCCGCACCAATCCCGCATGACGCCCGTGCTCCACCGTCAGCAGCCCGACGATCAGCGCGTTCTCGCCATGCTTGCGCGCGCTCAGCACATAGCCGCGGTCGATCCAGTCCATGCTGTCTTTATAGCGCGACTCGGCGGTAGAAGGTGTCGCCGATCAATCGCGGAATTCCAGCCCCATCTCGCGGTAGCGTTCGGGGTCGTCGCGCCATTTGCCGCGCACCTTGACGAAAGCGAACAGGTGAACCCGGCGGTCCAGCAACTTTTCCAGCTCGAGCCGGGCGGAAGTCGCCACGATCTTCATCATCTGCCCGTTCTTGCCCAGCACGATTCCGCGCTGGCCCTCGCGCTCGACATAGATGACCTGCTCGATGCGCACGCTGCCGTCCTTGCGCTCTTCCCAGCCCTCGCTCTCGACGGTCAGCGAATAGGGCAATTCGTTATGGAGATGCATGAACAGCTTTTCGCGCATGATCTCGGACGCGAACAGCCGTTCGTTCATGTCGCTCAGATGGTCGGCCGGATAGAGCCACGGCCCCTCGGGAAGTTTGGCGGCCAGAGGCTCGATCATATCCTCCACCCCGTCGCCGGTCAGCGCCGAGATCATGAAGGTCTCGGTGAAGACACCGGTTTCGTTCAGCCGGGAGGTCAGGTCGAGCAGCTTGTCTGGCCGCACGGCATCGATCTTGTTGAGCGCCAGCACCGCCTTGCGGCCGCTTTTCCTGAACCCTTCAATGATGTTTTTGGTGTCTTCATCGATGCCGCGCTGGGCATCGACCAGAAGCACCACCGCGTCGGCATCGGCAGCCCCGCTCCACGCCGCCGCCACCATGGCGCGCTCAAGGCGGCGCGACGGGCTGAAAATTCCCGGCGTATCGACAAAGATGAACTGGGCCGAGCCCCGCGTCATGACGCCGATGATGCGCGCCCGCGTGGTCTGTACCTTTGGCGTTACGATGGAAATCTTGGTGCCCATCAGCCGGTTCAGCAGGGTGGACTTGCCCGCGTTGGGCGCGCCGACCAGCGCGACATAACCGCACCGCGGCGCATCGCTGTCGGTCGCTCTCTCAGTCATCTTCGTTTACCTTCAGTTCCGCCATCAGGGCTTCGGCGGCGGCGCGCTCGGCGGCCCGCTTGGACGACCCTTCGCCCCGCGCCGGCGGCTTTCCCGTCACCGCAACCTCTACCACGAAAAGCGGCGCGTGGTCCGGTCCTTCGCGCGAAACCACCGAATAGTCCGGCAATTTCATTCCCCGCCCCTGCGCCCATTCCTGCAACGCCGTCTTGGGATCGGTCGGCGGTGCGCCGGACGCATCCAGTCGTTTCGCCCACAGGCGTTCAATCACCGGCCGGGCCGCGTCCAGCCCGCCATCGCAATAAATCGCGCCGATCACCGATTCCAGCGCATCGGCCAGGATAGACCGGTTGCCGCCGGAAGCCGCATGCCGTTCACCCGGGCTCAACCGCATGAAGGCGCCCAGATCGAGCGTGGCGGAGGCGATGTCGGCCATGCTGTCGCCATCGACCAGCCGGGCCAGCCGGCGGGACAGGTCGCCTTCGTTTTCGTCGGGAAAAATCCGCATCAGCGTATCGGCGATAACCAGCCCGACCACGCGATCACCAAGAAATTCCAGCCGCTCATAGGACGCCGCGGTACCGGCGGCGACGCCAGCGGCGCTGGAATGGGTCAGGGCTGTTTCCAGCAGTTCGGGACGCGCGAAGTCATGGCCAAGCGCGCCCGCGAGTTCCGCCGCGGGCTGATGGTCATCGGTCATGATCAACGATCCTTGGGTTCAATCCACCGACTGGAAAAGCCGGTTTAAGCGCGTGGCCTGAATCCATCCCCACACCTCCCACCAGGCCGCCGTGCCGTCGGTCGAGAAAAACATCACCTCGGCCCGTCCCACCAGGTTTTCCAGCGGTACGAAGCCGACGCCGTGAAGCCCCCGACTGTTGGGCACCCGGCTGTCCAGCGAGTTGTCGCGATTATCGCCCATGGCGAAGAAATGGCCGGGCGGCACTTTATATACCGGCGTATCGTCGAGCGGTCCCCGATCCGATGATTCAAGTATGCGGTGGGTCCGCCCGTTGGGCAGGGTCTCGATATATTGCCGCACGCTTTGCACCCGGCCAGGGATTTCTTCGACCAGAAAGTCCTCGATGCGCTTGCGGGGCACCAGCTTTGCGTTGATATAAAGCCGCCCCCGGCGCACCTGGATGGTATCGCCGGGCAGGCCGATCAGCCGCTTGATGTAGTCCGTCTTGTTGTCGCTCGGCAGCTTGAACACGGCGACGTCGCCGCGTTCCGGCGGCGTGTACATCAACCTTTCCGAGATCAGCGGCAGGCTGAGCGGCAGCGAATGGCGGCTGTAGCCATAGGAAAATTTAGAGACAAACAGATAATCGCCGATCAGCAGGGTCGGGATCATGGAGCCGGACGGGATATTGAACGGCTCGAACGCGGCAGTTCGGATCCCGAGCGCGATCAGCACCGCGTAAAGGACTGTTTTGATAGTGTCCCAGACGCCGCCGGGTTTTGTTTCGGTCATGAAAGATGGACTTTTCAGCGAAATCAGGCGCGCGCGAGGCCGCCCGGAATCAGGGATCGGGATGAAGCCAGCACCGAGCCGCCCTGTCAAGCAAAGCCGGAGGCTGGCAGCGGGTCAGTAGGAATTTTGTTGCGCTTAACGCAGCTCATCGAACAGCTCGAATGTCCGGGCATGCGCCTTTTGGCTGGCCGCTTCCGAATAATGGTCCAACCGCTCGGTATGGGCGAAGGCATGTCCCGTTTCATACGAATAAATCGCAATATTGGGCATACCGATCATTGTCGCCCGTATCAGGTCGGGAAGGTCTGGCGGCACATGATCATCCTTGTCGCCCATGTGGAAGACGGTCGGGCAGGTGATGTTTTTGCCCTCGTCCAAAAATTCGTGAATCTGCGTGCCGTAATAGGCGACAGCAGCATCTATATCCAATCGGGCCGCTGCCAGATAGGTAAGTGTCCCCCCCGTACAAAACCCTGTTACACCAACTTTTCCATTGCATTCCGGCATTGATTTCAGGCTCGCGATAACGGCGGCGATATCATTCATCGCCTTGTCGTGGTCGATCGCTTTTTTGTGCCTAATGCCCTTCTCGCGCTGCTCCGGATCACGAAAGTCGGCGACAAAGTTTGGCTCCAACCGCCAAAACATGTCTGGTACGGCAACGCAAAATCCGTGTTCGGCAAAGAGGTCGGCGGTTTTCATGACCCACTCCGTCACGCCGAATATTTCGTGCAGCATGACAATACCAGGCGCCGAAGGCGCCGCGGATAGCGCCAGATAGGCATCGAATTTGCCGCCGTCCGATGCGGATATCTTAATCTGTTGTCCCGACATGGGGGCTGTCATCTCCGTTGTTCAATGAACGATACCTCACCAACCGAGATCCGCGCGCAACGCCGACAGCGCTTCCAAATGCCGTTCGTTGTGGCCCGCGAACCGCAAAACGAAATGCTCTACCCCAGCGCGCGCGAATCCGTCGAGCCAATCGGCCGCGCCCGCGGCTGGGCCCGCGTAACTGCCATGGGTTTGTCTGTGGGTTCCATCCGTCACCCCATAATATTGCGCGAGATAATTATCGAGTTGGCGGTCCGCTGTCTTGCTATCTTCATCGATGGAGAGGTTGAGGCAGACCGCGCCGGTGAGCGTCGACGGATCGCGCCCCGCCTCTCGGGCAACCTCTCTGATCTCCGCCCAATGTTCCCCCCATTGGACCGCATTCGGCGAAATTGGCAGCCAACCGTCAAATATCCGGCCCGCGCGCTCTCGAACGCGACGCGAACCTCCGCCGATCAGAATCGGCGGTCCGCCCGGCTGGTGTGGAACAGGCCCCAGTACGCCGCCCGAAACCTTCCAGCGGCCATTCCAGTCGACCGGCTCGCCCGTCCAAAGCGCCTTGCAAAGACGCAGCCCTTCGAGCGTCGCGCCGACGCGCTTTTCGAACGGAACACCGACGGCCGCATACTCGGCCCGAACACCTGGCGTATCCGGCCCGATGCCAACGCCGATAACCAGCCGTCCTTCGCTGATCTGGTCGATCGTGGCGATTTGATGGGCGAGAACGACCGGGTTGCGCAGCACCGGAAGCAGTACGGCGGTTCCAAGCGTTACCTTCGGCGCCCTGACGGCGATCGCCGCGAGCAGGGATAGCGGCTCATGCCTTTGCCTGGCGAGCAGGGAATCCCCTACCCAAATGGAATCGAAACCCAGCGTTTCCGCCTTCGCGGCGAGATCCAGAAGCGGCGCGGCCTCGGGCTGGCCCCTCATGACAAATTCACGGGTAGGCAGCACATACCCGACTTTCGGCGCCATCAAATTCTCTCGGAATCAGTCTAGGTGGATCGTGTGACCCTGGGCGAACCCGCTTACATCGCCATCACTTCCGGGCGCTCGCGCATCAGCTTGCGCATCTGGAACGCCCAGTGACGACCCATCATCTTTTCCGAGCGCAGATACGCCTTGGAACGCAGCGCGCCCTCCTCGCCGAGCTCATTGAGCTTACCGGCGGCCATCGCGAGTAACTGGATTTCCGCCTCGTTTTCCATCACCAGCGCAAGCAGCACCGCTTCCTGGATAGAACGTCCAGCGGTCAGCAGCCCGTGGTTCTTCAGCACCATCGCTGATTTATCACCAAGCGCGTCGGCCAGCGCCTGGGCCTTGTCCTTGCCCAGCACCGTGCCTTCTTCCACGAAATAAACGCACTCGTTATAAAGCCGCGCGCTGGACTGAGTAATGCAGGCAAGATTCTCGCCGATACAACTCAGCGCGGTGACGTGCTTGGCATGGGTGTGGACCACGCAATTGATGTCCGGCCGCTCTCGGTAGATGCGGGTATGAATGTGCAAGGTCGGATTGACCGCGACCTCTTCGTCGCCCAAGACGTTGAGCTCGAAATCGCATTCATGAATATGACCGGGCGTAACCTCGCCGAATCCGTAATTA
>JAZFSB010000351.1:0-6603 GCA_036445935.1 Alphaproteobacteria bacterium
GTTCGCGGTCGAGGATTTGTTCGCGAAGGGCACGCTGGATCTGGTCGGATAGACCGTTATCCGGCCCATAGGCGCTTGGTCGCACGGCGCGCGCCTTCGGCCAGGGCTTCCAGCTTGGCCCAGCAGATCAGCGGGTGGCCGACGCGGGTGCCGATGCCGCAATCGGTACCGGCGATGACGTTTTCACGCCCCACCAGCTCGGCGTAGCGCACCAGCCGTTCGGCCACCAGATCGGGATGTTCGATGAAGTCCGAATAATGTCCGACCACACCTGGCACCAGGGTCGCGCCGTCGGGCAGCTTGACGTCCTCGAAGACCCGCCATTCATGCTCGTGGCACGGGTTCGACGCCTCGATCGAATAGCTGGCCGCGCGCACGCTGAAGATCAGGTCGGCGATATCGCGCAAGGGGATGTCGTCGTGATGCGGCCCGTGGAAACTGCCCCAGCAGACATGCAGCCGCACTTGTTCAGGGGGGATGTCGCGCAGGGCATGGTTCAGCGCCTCGACCCTGAGGCCGGCGTATTTGCGGTATTCGTTCACGCTCATCTCGGGCAGGCAGTTCCAGCCGTCGGGCAGGTCGGGGTCGTCGATCTGCAGCATCAGCCCGGCGTCGGTGATGGCCTTGTATTCCTCGGCCATCACGTCGGCGATGGCGAACAGGAACTCCTCGTCCGACTTGTAGTAGCCGTTGCCCATCCAGTGTTCGATGGTGCCAGGCGTGTTGGCGGGCAGGAAGGCGCCCGCGACATCGGCGCCGTCGAGCGCGGATTTGAAATTCGCGATATCCTTTTGCACCTCGTCCCGGCCGATATAGCGCAGCGGTTCGACGCAGATCGGCGGCGCCAGACCGGCGCGGCTGCTGGGCCGGGGGTGGGCGTCGAAATAGCCCGGAAAGCGCCGGTCGTCGCGGGCGATGATGTCGAGCGACCGGTAGCTGGCGGGCGGGTTTTCCAGCGGCTCGAAGCCCGCGATGCGCTCGCGCGCATAGTTGGTGAAGTTGACCTTGCCGAATTCTCCATCATTCACGATGTCGATGCCGCATTTGGCCTGCTGGCGGACCACCTCGGCGACCGCGCCGGGCAGGCGTGCATCAAGCGCCGCCGGATCGTAGTCCTCACCACGCGACTTGGCGTAGACCATCTGTATCAGATCGTCCGGGCGCGGCAACGAGCCGGCATGGGTAACCAGAATGCGCTCGGTGCTGCGGATCATGGCGTTGTCACCGGCTTTATTTCAGCGTGCGGTCGAAGAACGCGAACACCTTGTTCCAGGCATCGTCGGTCTGTTCCTTGCGGTAGCGCTCTTTATTGACGAAATCCTGGAAGCCGTGCCCGGCCCCGTCATAGCGGTGAAATTCGTGTTCGATGTTTGCAGCGTTCAGGGCTGCGTCCAGATCATCGACGTCTGCCGGCGACGGGTTCTGGTCGTCATTGCCGAATATCCCGATCATCGGCCCCGCCATGCGGTCGGCCAGCGTGATTGGCGGTACGCTGTCTTCGCCCATCGGTAACTTTATGCGCCCGCCATAGAGCACGGCGGAAGCCGTGTAGCCGGTGTTGCGCCCGGCGCCCAGCCAGGAAACTCGCCCGCCCCAGCAATGGCCGATGATGCCGATGCGCCCGGCATCCACATTGGCCATGCCGGTAAGCAGCGCGAAGGCCGCGTCGAGATCGGCCAGCGCGCGGTCGTCCCGCCACTGTTCGCGCTTCACCGCGACATCTTCTTCCGGCGGCCACCAGTGGAACATGTAGGGGATGACGCTGGTGTAACCCGCCGCCGCCAGCCGCTCGCCGACATCGATGGTGAAAGGGTCTTTCTCCAGACCGGCATGGGCGACCGGCAAATGCTGGGCCACCACCATGCCGGGGTGTGGACCCGCGCCCGACGGCTCGAAGACCAGAATATCCATCGGGCTGCCCTGAACATCGACGGTCTGTTTGCTGTACATGGTGCGGTAGCTCCCAGGTTATTGGTTTGTCAGCCCATCCTAGAAGTTGTGCCGCCCATCCGCCAGTGGATGAAAGGTTCCCGGCATGAGAAGATCGACGCTGCTTCCGGGCGATAGAGGTGACCGATGACATTGATCCTGAACGACGCGCAGGTCCGCGAATTGCTGACGATGAAGGATTGCATCGCGGCGATGGAAGAGGCCTATCGCGAACTCGCCGCCGGGCGCGGGATCTACCGGATTCGAACCGACATGATCGCGCCGGCGGATGGTGACGACAATATTTTCGCCCTCAAATCGATGGATGCCGTGATCCCGAAATTCGGTGTGGGCTCGATCCGCGTCAATTCCGACACGTTGCATTACCAGCGCGATGGCAACCGGTTGCGACGCGACCGGGTCCCCACCGATGAAGACGGACGCTATACGGGTTTCGTGTTGCTGTTCAGTACGGAGACCGGCGAATTGCTGATGATCTATCCCGACGGCATTCAGTCGAAGCGTGTCGCGGCGATTTCGGGACTTGGTATTCGGCATCTCGCCAGACCGAATTCGCGCGACATCGCGCTGATCGGCTCGGGCGTGCAAGCCCGCGCCCAGGTCGAGGCGGCACTTGCCGTCATGCAGGTCGATACGATTCGCTGTTTCAGTACCAACCGAGAGCGCCGCGAAAGTTTCTGTGCCGCGATGCGTGACATGCATGGCGTGGACATCCGACCGGTTGCGCTGCCCGAGGAAGCGGTGGAAGGGGCCGATGTCGTTCTTTGTGGCACCAACAGCCGTAGCCACGTGTTCTTTCGCGACTGGATCGAGCCCGGGATGCATATTTCCTGCGTCAATATGTTCGAGCTCGAACCGTCGGTGGTGACGGCAGCCGATGTGGTCTCGACCCATATCCGCGATTGCGATCCGATCTTTATCAAAACGGACGGAATTGGCGTGTTGCCCGAGGAACCCGGTGCTGGTTATCAGGATCTGGCGGCCGAGACGGATTTCACGACCCTGCCCACGATTGCGGAGGTCATCAGCGGCGCTGCGCCCCGGCGGGGCTCGGACGATCAGGTGACCTGCATGGTCAATAGTGTCGGCTGTGGCTATCAGTTCGCGGTCGTCGGCTACCTGCTCAACAAAAAGGCGCGCGAAGCGGGACTGGGCAACGACGTGCCGACCGACTGGTTTACAGCACTTCCGGAAGCCTAACCCTTTACCGACTTCAGTTGCTATTTCATTATGTTGCCATGAAATTACCATCTCTCGATTATGCCGCGCCAGCCACGCTGGAAGATGCGGTGCGGCTGCTTGCCGCCCATGACGGCGATGCTATACCGATCGCCGGCGGGCAGAGCCTGATGCCGGTGCTCGCCTTCCGGCTGGCGGCGCCGGCGCTGCTGGTCGATCTCGGCAAGCTGCCTGGGCTCGACCGCATCGATATCAGCGCAAGCGGGATTGGGCTCGGCGCGCTGGTATGTTGGCGCGATATAGAAGATGACGCGCGGCTGGCCACCGCCCATCCGCTGCTGGCCCAGGCTATCCGCCATGTTGCGCATTATCAGATCCGCAATCGCGGTACGGTCGGCGGCAGCCTGGCCCATGCCGATCCGGCGGCGGAGTTGCCCGGCATAGCGGTCGCTTGCGACGCGGAAATCCGGCTTGTTGGGCCCGCCGGCGCGCGCACGGTCACGGCCGATGATTTCTTCCTCGGCCCGCTGATGACGGCGCTTGAGCCGGATGAGCTGGTTGTCGAGCTTCGCCTGCCGCCATGGCCCGCAGGCCGGCGCTGGGGGTTCGAAGAATTTTCCCGGCGGCGCGGCGATTTCGCGCTGGCTGGTATTGCCGCGCATTACGATCTGGCAGCCGATGGTACGGCGCGCGACGTGCATATCGGCGTTATCGGCGCCTGCGACCGGCCGCACCGGCTGACAACGGCCGAAGCCCTGCTCAATGGCAGTCGGATTGATGATGACACCATCGCGGCCGCGGCCAGCGCCGCGTGCCGGGAAGTCGATCCGACCGGTGACATGCATGGTGATGCGGATTACCGCCGTGCGCTGGTCGGAACCCTGGTTGAACGCGCGTTGGGGGCATCATGAAAATACACACCGAGGTCAATGGCGACGCGGTCGAGATCGAGGCCGAGCCGCGCACCACGCTGGCCGACGCCTTGCGCCACGCGCTTGGGCTGACCGGCACCCATCTAGGGTGCGAGCATGGCGTGTGCGGCGCCTGTACGGTGATCGTCGATGGGCGCGCGGTGCGATCCTGCCTGATGCTGGCGGTTCAGGCCGAGGGCGCGCGGGTGGTCACGGTCGAGGGCTTGTCGGACGATGAGGCGCTGTCGCCGTTGCAAGCGTCGTTCCGCAAGCACCATGCGTTGCAATGCGGATTTTGCACGCCGGGCATGATCACCACGGCGCACGCGCTCCTCTCCGATGAGCCCGACGCCGATGCCGATCGTATCCGGGACGTGCTATCGGGCAATCTGTGCCGTTGCACAGGCTATATAAATATTGTCGAGGCGGTGCTGGATGCCCGGGCCGCCTATCGCGGTGGCGACTGATATGCGGATTACCAATACCTATATCGGCAGCCCCATCGAGCGGATCGAGGATCTGCGCTTCCTGCGTGGCAAGGGTGAATATGTCGATGATCTGAAACGCGATGGTTTGCTGCACGCGTCCTTCGTGCGGAGTTCTGTCGCACATGGAATAATCCGCGCGATCGACGGCGCCGCCGCGCTCGACCTTCCTGGCGTCCATTCCGTCATCACCGCTGCGGATATCGGCGATGTCATACCGATGATCCCGCTGCGTCAGGAGCCGTTGCCCGCGTTGCGCCGCTTCGAACAGCCGGTGATTGCCAGCGACAGGGTTCGCTATGTCGGCGAGGCGGTCGCCGTGGTGCTGGCCGACAGCCCGGCGCTGGCCGAGGACGGGGCCGATCTGGTGCGGCTTGATATCGATCCTCTTCCGGTGATCGCCGATCGGGCGTCGTCGGCTCGCGAAGAGACCCTGCTTTTCGATGAGAACGGCACCAATTCCCCGATTACCCTGACCGCCGTGCTGGGCGATGCCGATGCCGCGTTCCGCGACGCACCCTATGTGCGGCGAGAGAGTTTCAGCGTCCAGCGCTATACCGCGGTGACGATGGAAGCGCGCGGGCTGCTGGCGGAATGGGATGCCGATTCCGGGCGGATGACGGTTTCCGGCGCCGTCAAGGTGCCGTTCGCCATTCGCCGCGTGCTGGCCGCCCAAATGGGACTCGACGAGGCGCAAATCGATATCTTGGAGAACGATGCCGGCGGCGGGTTCGGCGTGCGCGGTGAGTTTTACCCCGAGGATTTCCTGATCCCGTTCGCTGCCCGCCTGACCGGACGCTCGGTGAAATGGATCGAGGACCGGCGCGAGCACATGACGGCGTCCAACCACGCGCGCGACGCCGAATGTGAGCTGGAGATCGCGTGTGAGCGCGACGGTACTATTCGTGGTCTGCGGGGCCGCGCGGTAGTCGATCTTGGCGCCTATATGCGGACCAACGCGGTGACACCGGCGCGCAACATCGTCCAGGTCGCGTCGGGCCCCTACCGGATCCCCAACGTCCATATCGAAGCCGCCCTTCAGATGACCAACAAGACACCGGTCGGCACCTATCGCGGTCCGGGCCGGTTCGAGACCGATTTTTTCCGCGAGCGGCTGTTCGACATGGCGGCGGGCGATCTCGGCATCGACCGGGTCGCGTTCAGGCGACGCAACCTGCTGACCTCGGACGAAATGCCCTATTCCCTGCCGACCGTGCTGCCCTATGACATGAACACCGAGTGCGACAGCGGCGAATACAGCATTACGCTGGACCGCTGTCTCGAAATGATCGGCTGGGACGCCAAGGCGGATTTGCAGGGGCAACTGATCGACGGGCGCTATCACGGGTTCGGCGTCGGCTGCTATATCGAAGGCGGCGCGTCGGGCCCAAGAGAGCATGTACGCCTTGCGCTTGAGGACGACGGCAGGGTCGCGGTCTATGTCGGCTCGTCCGCAGTCGGGCAGGGGCTGGAAACGGTGCATGGTCAAATCGCGGCCGACGCGCTCGAATTTCCGATGGACCGGCTCACTGGCGTGTTTCACGGCTCGACCACCTATCTGAAGGAAGGGTTCGGCACCTACAGTTCGCGCTCGGTGGTGATGGGTGGTTCCGCCCTGGTGCTCGCGGCGGACGATCTGCGCGCCTCGATCCGCGCCGCCGCCGCTCAGCGTCTCGGCTGCGCCGCCGACGAGGTCGATATTATCGATGGCGAGCGTGCCGAAACTCCCGCCGGCGCGTCGGTGCCACTGGGTGAGCTGGCCGACGCGGTGCCCGATGCCGAGACCAGCTTTTCCAGCAACAAACGTACCTACAGCTATGGCGCGCACGCGGCCCATGTCGCGGTCGATCCCAAAACCGGCCATGTCGCGGTGCTGGATTATGTGGCGGTCGAGGATGTTGGGCGCATCATCAACCCGAAAACCCTGCACGGCCAGGCGATAGGCGCCATTGTCCAGGGGCTCGGCGGCACGCTGCTCGAACATCTGGTTTACGATGAGGGTGGCCAGCTTCTGTCGGGGACGCTGGCCGATTACCTGATGCCGACCATGAGCGATTTTCCGACCATCCGCGTCGAGG
>JAZFSB010000352.1:0-6087 GCA_036445935.1 Alphaproteobacteria bacterium
AATATTGATAAACAGCGCCAGATCCTGGTCGCGGACATGGCCCATCATGAACCGGCGGAAGGGCACGATGGTGCGGTTGAAGGCCTCGGCCTCTTCGATTTCGCCCTCGATCAGGGGCTTGATGCCGGCATCATAGGCTGCTTCGAAGGTCGGCATCATGACGAAAGCGGTCAGGAACAGGGCCAGGCTGATCAACACCGCGTTGGGTGGTGTCTGCTGTACCCCCATGGCGTTTCTCAGGAACGACAGCACCACGATGATGCGGGTGAACGATGTCACCATCACAAGGATCGACGGCGCCAGCGACAGCACCGTAAGCAGGGCGATGATCTGAACGATGCGGCTGGTGGTCGATGGCCCGTCGCCCAGATCGACCGACAGACTCTGGGCCAGCGTCGGCGTGGCTATCGCCATCAGCATCCCGGCGGCAAGCCAGGGCAACAGGCGGATCAACGCGGGGCTTTTCATTGGGCGGCTCCGGCTGGCGGTGACGCGGGATCTTCGGCGGACTTGATGCCGTGTTCGATGACCATGTCGCCGTTAACGCCGAGCAGCAGGAGATGCTCGGTCCCGTCGCGCCGCACCAGCATCATCTTGCGCTTGGAATCGACCGCGGCGGTCTCGATCACCTCGAGCCGGCGCTGTCCGTTGCGCGGGCGCACCGAGCCCCGCATCAGTCCAAAACGGCGCGCCGCCCAGGCGATCACGCCGATCAGCCCGAGCACGAAAATCAGGGCCAGCAGAAACCGGATATAGACGGAAAATTCCATTTGTTGGGTTAGCCCGCCCGTCCTGTCGTCACCATATTGATGATTTTCATCGCTTGGGCCCCCGTCCCGGCGGGGACGATGAAGCTGGTGGGGCTGACGTGTTCGCCCCCTTGCCATAGGCCGACACGGCGCGATGGCGCGAAGACAGATCCTGGATATCATCCGAGATCAATGTCTGTTGCGCCTCAAGGTCGCCGATCAGCTTGTTCAGCCGATCGATCATGTCGATCAGGCGTGGCTTGAGTTGTGTGCGCTCGGGTTCAGGCAGAGCCATGAGTTCCTGGCACAGATTTTCTATGGTGGTGTCGAGTCCCGAAAGGTCTACGAACTCACCCCGTTTCGCGCCTTCGCCGCAGGCGTCGATCATACGGCTGGCGTGCTCCATCTCGCTGCTCAGCTTGGCTGCATCATTCATTTGTCGTCCTCGGGGCGGCCCGGTAAATTGAAGCTGGTGGCCGTCAAATCGACGTTCGCGGTGGCCGCGGCGCGGTTTTCCATCTGGATTTTGTCGAAGAGTTCGCGCCGGAGCACGGTGACGTCGGGCGGGAAGTTGATGCCTAATTTGACCGATTTGCCGCGCACTTCCACGACCGTGATTTCGATATTGTCGTTAATGACAATCGATTCACCTAATTTGCGCGAGAGATAGAGCATATAGGTCCCCGTCACTACCTGTGGCGCGCGCGACGCCCTGGCGTCCGACCGCGATGGTTAACAGGAATAAATCAAACTTCTTTAGAATTTATTTACGGCCGACGCCCAAAATCCAATTCGTATCAAATACCATCGATTTCAAAACAGGCGTCAATGCCGCGATGATTCTAAAATCCTTACCGCTCTTTGGTCTGATGGGTCGCCGCATGGCGTGGCTGACCCAGCGTCAGATGGTGCTCGCCCAGAATATCGCGAACGCCGATACGCCCAGCTACAAGCCCAAGGACCTGACCAAGGCCAGCTTCAAGGAAATGTTGGCGCCACGCCGTAGCGCGGCTCCGATGGTGCAGACATCGGTTGGGCACATGCAGCCTATACGCCGCCCTGATCAGTTCCGGGCGGACAAGGCGCCGGGTGACTACGCAGCGGGTCTTTCGGGCAACTCGGTAATTATCGAAGAAGAATTAATGAAAGTGCAGGAATCACACGGCGCCCACCGTTTGGTGGCGAACCTTTACGGCAAGCATGTTTCGATGCTGAAGGCCGCCATCGGGCGTGATCGCTAGGACAGGGGTTGAGCCATGGACCTGATGAAATCGATCAAGATCTCAGCCGCCGGTATGCGGGCGCAGGGCGAACGGCTGAAGGTTATTTCCGAGAATATCGCAAACGCCGACTCTCTGTCTCCCATTGAAGGCGGTGATCCGTACCGACGCAAAATCGTCACCTTCCAGAATGTTCTGGACCGCACGTTGGGCGCCGATTTGGTCAAGGTGAAGGGCATCGAACTTGACAAGAGCGAGTTCGAAAAGAAGTACAATCCCGGTCACCCTTCGGCGGATGAGGACGGCTATGTAAAGCAGCCCAACGTCAACGCGCTGATGGAGATGATGGATATGCGCGAGGCGCAGCGTTCCTATGAGGCGAACCTGCGCATTATCGGCGTTTCAAAAAGCATGTTGAACCGGACGATAGATCTGCTGCGCTGACGCGCGCTGCCCGGTCAACGGAGAGGAGTAGGGAAATGGCATTAAATATCGCAGGCGCCGCGGCTGCCTATGCGCGCCAGGCTAATGCTGGCGGTGCATCGCCGATGGAAGCGCGCGCGAAGGACCCGTCGCAGAGCTTCGCCGATCTGGTCGGCGATGCCGTTGCCGGCGCCATAGACGCGGGCCGCCAGGGCGAAAAGCTCACCACCCAGGCGATCGCCGGCAAGGCCGATCTGCAAGAGGTGGTGTCCGCCGTCACCAACGCCGAGGTCACGCTGCAAACCGCGCTGGCGATCCGTGATCGGGTGGTGCAAGCCTATCAGGACATCATGCGCATGCCGATCTGATCGCGATGAACCCGATTGATGTCATTGAAATTTCGCGCGACGCGATCGTGGTTCTGTTGAAGATTGGCACGCCGGTCATGATGATCGCGCTGATGACGGGCCTTGCCATTTCGCTGGTCCAGGCGCTGACCCAGATTCAGGAAATGACACTCGCCTTCGTGCCCAAGATTCTGGTGATTTTCCTGTCGATCCTCGTGTTGCTGCCTTTCATGATGACGACATTGACGACTTTCACCAAGACGCTGTTCGATCGAATTATCTCGCTGAATTGAGCCTGGCACGATGTTGACCGAACTTCTCGCCGGCAACACTTTTGCCCTGGTATTCGTCTTTGCCCGTATTGGCTCGGCAATCATGCTGTTGCCGGGCTTCGGCGAATCCTTCGTCACCCCCCGTGTGCGCCTGTTGATAGCCCTTGGAATCACCGTGGTGGTGACGCCCGTGGTTGTTGACCTGGTGCCGCCCGCGCCCGATGGGCCGTTCGCCATGTTGGTGCTGCTGGGTCGCGAAATGGCGATCGGCGCGTTTCTCGGCGCGCTGGCCCGCATCATGGTATCGGCGCTGCACATGGCTGGCGTCGTAATCGGGTTCCAGACCAGTCTTGCCAACGCCCAGCTCTTCGACCCGATAAACGCCGCCCAGGGCTCGGTGTTCGGCGGTTTTCTAAACATTCTCGGCGTGTTCCTGATTTTCATCAGCGACCTTCATCACATGATGCTGATGGCGCTTGCCGACAGCTACGCGCTGTTCGCGCCGAGTGCCACGCTGGTGGTTGGTGATTTCGGCGATACCGCGGCCCGCGTGCTGGGCGGGGCGTTTACGCTGGCGATGCAGATCGCGGCCCCGTTCGTGGTCGCCGGCCTGCTGTTCTATCTCGGGCTCGGGCTGCTGGCCCGGCTGATGCCGCAAGTACAGATCTTTTTCGTCGCCATGCCGCTGCAGATAATGCTCGGCTTCATGGTGCTGTCGATAACGCTGTCGGCCGGGATGATGTGGTTTCTGGAATCGTTCCAGAACACCTTCCAGGGCCTTCTTCTGGTGCGCTGAGATGGCTGACGACAACACAGACCAATCACAAAAGACAGAAGAGCCGACACACAAGCGGCTACAGGATGCACGCGAGAAGGGCCAGGTCGCGGTCTCGCGCGAGGTCAATCACTGGTTCATGATTCTGGCCGGCACCATCGTCGTCATGATGTTGATGCCATCCGCGATGACCGGGATCAGGCAGGCGCTGACGCGCTTTTTAGAACAGCCACATGCCATTGTCGTCGACCGGGTCGCCCTCGGCATGGTGATGTCCGAAACGCTGTCTAGCGTCGGCTACATCATGCTACCGATCATCGTGCTGCTGATCGGCGCCGCGTTCGCTGCCGGGGTGGTGCAGAACGGTTTTCTCTTCGCGCCCGACCAGCTCAAGCCAAAGCTGGAGAAAATTTCGATCGGCAGCGGCATCAAGCGTCTGTTCTCGATGAAGTCGTTAATGGAGTTCCTCAAGGGGATCTTCAAGCTGGTTATCGTCGGTGGCGTCGCCACCATGGTCATGCTGCCCGAAGTCGACCGGCTGGAATCACTGGTCACGATGGAGGTCATGGGCTGGGTCGGCTTGCTGCACATTTTTGCGGTGCGGTTGCTGATCGGTGTGCTGGCCATCGTGTCGCTTATCGCCGGCATGGATTTCCTGTTCCAGCGCATGCAGCACACCAAGCAGATGCGCATGTCGCTCCAGGAAATCAAAGACGAGATGAAGCAGACGGATGGTGATCCGCAGGTCAAAGGCCGGTTGCGCCAGATCCGCCGCGAACGCGCCCAGCAGCGCATGATGCAGGCGGTGCCCGAGGCCTCGGTGGTGGTCACCAACCCGACCCATTTCGCGGTCGCGCTCAAATACGACATCGACACCATGCAGGCGCCGCTGTTGCTGGCCAAGGGCGCCGATCACGTCGCCGCCAAGATCCGCGAAATCGCCGAGGAAAACGATGTTCCCATCGTGCGCAACCCGCCGCTCAGTCGCGCGCTGTACGCCAGCGTCGAGATCGGCGAGGAAATCCCGACCGAGCACTACAAGGCCGTCGCCGAGGTCATCGGCTACGTGCTGCGCCTCAAGGGCAAGCTGCCGAGGGCGCCGGCGTCTTGATAATCGGCGCGATTTGACTAAACCAGAATCAAAACCCACTTCGTTTCTGTGTTTTTAGCCGACGGTGATCGGCAATCCGGCACAGGGGATACGGCCATGGCGAAAAAGTTCGATGCCATCATTATTGGCACCGGCCAGGCTGGGCCCTCGCTGGCCCAGAGGATGACGCGCGAGGGGTTGAATGTCGCCATCATCGAGCGAAAGCTGTTTGGCGGCACCTGCGTGAATGTCGGCTGTATTCCCACCAAGACGCTGGTTGCCAGCGCGCGGGCGGCCTACATGGCGCGGCGTGGCGCCGATTTCGGGATCGTTATCGACGGGACCATCAAGGTCGATATGAGCCAGGTCAAGGCCCGCAAGGACGGAGTCGTCCGGCAATCGAACCAGGGTGTCACCAACTGGCTCGCGAACATGGAAAACCTGACTGTTTACGAGGGCCACGGCCGGCTGGAAAGCGCGACCTCGGTCAGCGTCAATGGTGACCTGCTGGAAGCGGACCGGATCGTTCTCAATGTTGGCGGGCGCGCCTTCATCCCCGACATGCCGGGCATTGGCGATGTCGATTTTCTGACCAATTCCAGCATCATGGAGCTCGATACGCTGCCCGACCATCTGGTCATCGTCGGCGGCAGCTATATCGGGCTGGAATTCGCCCAGATGTATCGGCGCTTCGGCAGCCGCGTCACGGTGGTGGAAAAGGGCCCGCGGCTGATCGGGCGCGATGACGATGACGTATCGGACGCGGTGAAGGAAATCCTGGAAAATGAAGGCGTGGAATTCCGGATGGGCGCCGATTGTATCGGCCTGGCGCAACAGGGCGGGCAGATCGCCGTTACCGCAAGCTGCGGTCCGGGGCCAGAGGAAATTGTCGGCAGCCATCTGCTGCTCGCCGTCGGCCGCAGGCCCAATACCGACGATCTGGGGCTTGATAAGGCCGGGGTCGAGACCAGCGCGCGCGGCTTCGTCGAGGTCGATGACCAGCTTCGCACCAACGTGCCCGGCATCTACGCCATCGGTGACGTTAACGGGCGGGGCGCGTTCACCCATACCTCCTACAACGATTACGAAATTCTCGCCGCCAACCTGTTCGATGACGATCCGCGCCGGGTGAGCGACCGCATCGTGACCTACGGATTGTTCATCGATCCGCCTTTGGGCCGGGTCGGGATGACCGAGCGCGAGGTCCGCGC
>JAZFSB010000353.1:0-8349 GCA_036445935.1 Alphaproteobacteria bacterium
CAACCACAACACGCATAACACCACCCTCCGTTTATCGGGAATAAGGCAGGGGGGCTGTCAGCTCTGCTCTAAACCCTGATATTTCTCAAGTTTCCCGCGAAGCGCGCTGGTTGATTTCAGAAAAAACACCAGCATGGTGCAGCCGTTCGGAGCGACCGGTGAATGCTTGCTGCCCTTGGGCCGGATGACGAAGTTGCCGGCGGTACATTCACCCTCGTCGTCCTTGAGCGAGCCTTCCAGAATATAGGCCTGCTCCATGTCCTCGTGGACGTGAAACGGGATACTTGCCCCGGGCGCCAGACGCGTGAGGATGGTCAGCATCCCGGTCTCGGCATCATGCATCAACAGTTTCATCTGATCGCCAGGCCCCGTGTCAATCCAGGGCATGGACGCAATATCGACGAAACGCGAAGCCAGCGGATCGCCCTCGGTCTTTACATCGGTTGCCATTCCGGGTCCTCCAGATTCAAACTCACGGGGGAAGTATGGCAGTATCGGGGGAACACGCGCCAGCTTCTGGATCATTCCGACTGCGTGGGCTATGAAACGACGACAAAAACCAGGGAGACCATAGACCACATGCGATATCTCCAACGCGGCATTACTGTCCATGACCCGGCCAAGGCGGCAGCGGGGTACACCCTGTTCTCACCGCTGCTACAGAATAAGGTTTATCTCATCGATATGGCGGGCGAGGTCGTCCATCAGTGGGATTTGCCCGGCCAGCCGGGAAATTACGGATATCTCCAGCCCAACGGCAATCTGCTGATCGCCACCTGGGCCGGGGGCGGCCCCGACGGGCTGGCCGCGCGCGGCGGGTTGATCCAGGAATATGACTGGGACGGCAATCCCGTCTGGGAGCATCGCGACGAAAACCAGCATCATGATTTTCGCCGCTGCCCCAACGGCAACGTGGTCTACCTGTCCCTGGAACTGATGCCCGATGAAGCGGCGGCCCGCGTTCAGGGCGGCGCAGCCGGCAGCGAGCATAAAGACGGCGGAATCTGGGGCGACTATGTGTGCGAAGTGAACGCCAGCGGCGAACAGGTGTGGGATTGGCGCATCTGGGAACATCTTGAGGTCGAAAACCACCCGATGAGCCATACCAGGGAGCGCCACGAATTCGGCCACGCCAACACCATCGTGCCAATTGGCGACGACCATATCGGCATCTGTTGCCGCTATCTGGACTGGGTCGGGGTCATCGATCGCGCGACCGGAGACCTGACCTACCAGCGACACGAACCCGACTGGGGTGGCCCGCACGACTTTCAGCCTCTCGATAACGGCAATTACATGGTTTTCGCCAACCGTTACGGTCAGTTGCCGCGCGGCTCGAAGATCGTCGAATGGAATCCAGAGTCCAACGAAACGGTGTGGGAGTATTGGGGCAATCCGACCCACACTTTCGACAGCCATTACATTTCGGGCTGCCAGCGACTGTGGAACGGCAACACGCTGATCTGCGAGGGCCTATGGGGCCGGATTTTCGAGGTAACGCCGGACGGCGAGATCGTCTGGGAATACATCTCGCCTTTTACCAGCCACCGGGAAAAGGGACCAACGGCCGGCGATCAATCAACTGTCTTTCGAGCCTATCGCTACGCCGCCGACGGACCCGAATTGCAGGGCCGGGTTTAGGTCACGGGTTATTCCGGCAGCCCGGCCTTGCGAAGCCCTGATACGAAACGTGCCAGGAAATCCGGGTTCGCAGTGGGGTAGAACGACGCGGCGCGGGAGAGATCGAAGCGCGGGTTGATCCGCAGCACCTCTTTCGTCTCGGCCTCTGCGTCCTCAGTGCTGTCGCCAAGGCCGAGCAAGCTGGCAAGACGCAGATGGCCGGCGAAGTAGTTCGGCGCACGCGCGATGGCGCTACGCAGCACCGCGATCGCTTCGTCGTCCCGCCCCATCTGCTCCAGCGCGTTGGCCAACACGCCGAGATAATAGTTCGGGTAGAAGGGGTTGAGGCGCATCGCCTCGCGCAGATGGGGTTCCGCCTCTTCGGCACGCCCGGCGAAGATCAGGACCCGCCCCAGCCCCGCTTTCAGCAAGGCGTCGTTCGGGCTGAGCCGGATCGCCTCGCGAAGTTCGGCAAGCGCCTCGTCGTAGCGTTCGCGGAACGAAAGCACGAGGCCCGCAATGTGGTGAGAGTGCGCATCGAGCGGGCTCCGACGCAACGCCTCTTCCGCCAGCTCGCCCGCCATGGCGAGCGATTTCTCGGGTGACTCGCTGAAACCGAAGCGAACGTCGAACCAGTGGGTCATGCCGATCCAGGCGAGCGCGAAGGTATAGTCCGGGTCGGCTTCCACGGCGCTCTGAAAAAGGTCGCGGGCCTGCGCCACCTCCGCCGGAGAGCCCTGCATGACCAGCTCCAGCGCCTGCATGGTTTTCAGCCAGGCGTCGAAGTCTTCGGTCCCCCTGAGCCAGACCTGGGACTGCTCGCCGTCGGACAGTTTCAGACGTAGCGCGGTGACGATCTCGCGCGTCATTTCGTCCTGGATGTCGAAGACATCCTCGAGCTGGCGGTCGTAGCGTTCCGCCCAGACGTGATGCCCATCGACCGCATCGATGAGCTGGGCGGTGATGCGCAGCCGCTGGCCGGAACTTCGGACGCTGCCCTCAAGCACATGGCGAACGCCGAGCTCGCGCGCGACGTCGCGGATATCCACGGCCTTGCCCTTATAGGCAAAACTTGAATTCCGGGCGATCACGAAGAGGTTGGAGATTTTCGAGAGTGTCGTGATGAGGTCTTCCGCCAGTCCGTCGCCGAGATATTCCTGTTCCGGGTCCGCCGACATATTGTCGAAGGGCAGTACGGCAATCGATGGCTTGTCGGGCAGCGGCAGTGATCCGGCGGCGAGCACCGGCTGCGCGGGCACGTCCTTTCCGGCTGGCGACCATCGCCAGACCTGGATCGGCCTGGCGATGTTTTTCAACATCTGCTCGCCAAAATCCTCAAACGATGCCTCAAGGCGATCCCGCACGTCCTCATGGACCCGTCGGGAAATCGCGACGCCACCGGGCTCGGCGATTTCCTGCAAGCGCGCGGCGATGTTTACGCCGTCGCCAAGAATATCGTCGCCGTCAATAATGATGTCTCCCAGATTGACGCCTATCCGGAAGACAATGCGCTTGTCGGCCGCGACATCCGTATTGCGGCTGGCCATGCCGTCCTGAACCTCGATGGCGCATTGCGCGGCCTCGACGACCGAAGGGAACTCCAACAGCAGGCCATCACCCATGGTCTTGACGATACGTCCGCCATGCCGGTCGACCAAAGGATCGATCAATTCGGTCCGATGGGACCGCAAGGCTTCTAGCGTGCCGATTTCATCCACGCCCATCAGGCGTGAATATCCGGCAACATCAGCGGAGACGATCGCCGCTAGTTTACGTTGAGTGCCCTGCGACATGGGGCGAGTTTAGCGCCGGCCAGTCGGTGAATCCATGTCCGATAAGCGGAACCCGAACTGTGGGTATCGTCATCCCCAGGAAACAAACAGCAGCGCAAGAACGCCCCATGAGGCAGCGATGGAACCGATCAGGAAGAATAATCTGGCACGCGGCGACCAGCTTTCCGTCGACATGCCTCGGTCATGAGGCCTGGAAAAATAAGGCTGGTGGTGGCTGGACATTGCGTTTCCCCCAAAATGCCAAACCCGTCATGAGCAAGGTTTTTAGTCGCTTAAATCAACTAAGTCAAAATATTTTGCGCCCGTGGCGACACAAACATGTGTGTGCGCCGGTGAATGAACGACGCAGACAGTCAGTTTGCTACACCAAATCGCCTAATTGAATTATAAAGGGTTCGTGGCATAACGATGCGACGGCGCGGCGCGGCTAGAATCCGGTCGCGCGGCAAAAAAGGGCGTGTTTTCATGGCGTTCAAACCCAAGCGGCGGCCGGTTGTGCTGTGCGTGCTGGATGGCTGGGGCTGGCGGCCCGAGGTAGCCGACAACGCCATCATCCAGGCGGAGACGCCGAATTTCGACCGGCTAATGCGCGACTGTCCGCATGCGCTGCTGCAGACCTGCGGCACCGATGTCGGGCTACCTGCGGGCCAGATGGGCAATTCCGAGGTTGGGCACCTCAATATCGGCGCCGGACGGGTGGTCGACCAGGATATCCGCCGCATCGATGCGGCGATCAAAGAGGGTACGCTTGCGGATAACCCAGCGCTCCGCGGCCTGATCGAAAAGTTGAAAGCAAGCGGCGGCGCCTGCCACCTGATGGGATTGATCTCGCCGGGCGGGGTGCATTCGCATCAGGACCAGATCGTGGCGCTGGCGCGCGCCGTGTCGGCAGCCGGTGTCAGGGTGGAAATTCACGCCTTTCTCGACGGGCGCGACACGCCGCCGCGCAGCGCCGACGGATTCATGCGCCGTTTCCTTGCCGACCTGGACGGGCTGGATCGTGTCTCCATCGCCACCGTGACCGGCCGGTTCCATGCCATGGATCGCGACCAGAGGTGGGAGCGCGTGGCCGAGGCCCATGGCGCCATCGTCGCCGCCCGGGGCGCGCGCGCCGATGATGCGGGCCAGGCCATCACGCAAAGCTACGCCGCCGACACCGGCGATGAATTCGTCGCCCCGACCGTGATCGGCGACTATTCCGGCATGGTGGATGGTGACGGCGTGCTGATGGGCAATTTCCGGGCCGATCGCGCGCGTGAAATCCTGACCGCCCTGATCGTGCCCGAATTCGACGGCTTCGCGCGCGCCCGCCAGGTACGTCTCGTGGCCGCGGTTGGGCTGGTGGAATATTCCGACATGCTGGCGCGGCGCATGACAACGCTGTTTCCACCGGTCGCGCTAACCGAAATTTTCGGCGAGATCGTTTCCGGCGCCGGGCTGAAACAACTTCGCATCGCCGAGACCGAAAAATACGCCCATGTCACGTTTTTCTTTAATGGCGGCGTTGAAACGCCGTTCGCGGGTGAAGATCGCATACTGATCCCGTCGCCCAAGGTTGCGACCTACGATCTGGCGCCTGAGATGTCGGCCGCCGAACTGACTGACCGGCTGGTCGAAGCCGTCGGCTCGGGCACATATGATTTCATTTTCGTCAATTACGCCAATCCAGATATGGTCGGCCACACCGGCATCATGGAGGCTGCCCTGCGCGCGATCGGCATGGTCGACCGCTGCCTGGGCAGACTTGAAGAAGCGGTGGCCGGGGCTGGCGGCACGTTGCTGATTACGGCTGATCACGGCAATGCCGAAACCATGCTCGATGCGGAAACCGGCATACCGTTTACCTCGCACACCACCAACCGGGTTCCCGCAATCCTGGTCAACGCGCCGAGTGGTGTAAACGGACTGAAGGATGGACGGCTGGCCGATGTGGCGCCGACCCTGCTTGATCTGATCGGCCTGCCCATTAGCGACACCATGACCGGGCGCTCGCTATTGTCGGGCGCCCCCCGCGACGATGACGGATCCCAGCGTGAGCCGGCCTCCGCCTCGGCCTGAGTGGCCCCCTTGCGCGCTGGCCGTCTCGGTCGCGCTGTGTTTTGACGCGCCTGCCTCTGCCCAGGAAACGGCTCCCCGGCAATCATTGAAACAGGTGGAAAAATCGCTAGAGACAGCTCGCGAACGCGAATCAGCCCTGAACCGCAGGGCCAGCAAGGCCGCCGACGCGCTCCGGGTGGTGCGCAAACGCGCGGTCAGACTCGCCGCCAGGGCACAGGCGCATGAAGAAACACTGGTGCGACTGGATGAAAAACTGGTGGGGCTCAAACGCCGTCAGGCCGCCATGCGGGGCGCTTTCACCGATCGGCGACGGCGGCTTGGCGGGGTGCTGGCGGCACTGCAACGCCTGTCTATGCACCCGCCGATCGCGTTGATCGCCCTCCCCGCCAACCCGACTGACACGGTGCGCAGCGCGCTGCTGATGCGTAGCGTAGCACCCGCCATAGAAGCGCAGGCGCGGGCATTGCGCGACCAGATCGAGACGCTGGCCGAGATCACCGTCGGAGTCACGGCGGCTCAGGCCAGCATCGATACGGAAAACGCCGCATTGACCGTGGAGCGCAAGAAGTTGGCATCATTGGGCATTAAACGCGCCCGCCTGGCGGCCAAGGCAAGCCGACAGGCGGCAAGAGCGCGGAAAAATGCCGAGCGGCTGGGCCGGGAAGCGCGAAGCTTGCGTGATCTTGTCGCCAGCCTGGCGCGGGACCGCAGCCGCCGGATATTATTGCGCCCGCCACCGCGGCAACCCCGGCCCGCCGCGCCGCCGCCGGTCGTCCTCCGCCAGCCAAAAGAAAAAGCAATCACCTCCCCGACCCGCGGCCTGCCGGTTCGCGGCCGCATCATTCGCCGCTTTGGGATTGCCGATGCCAACGGTGGCGGCGCTGAAGGCATAGCCATCCGTACCCTTGCCGCGGCCCAGGTCATCGCGCCTATCAGCGGGGCCGTTGTGTTTGCTGGACCGTTTCGCGGGCTCGGGCACCTCTTGATTATCGAATATGGAGACGAATATCATCTATTGCTTGCCGGCCTCTCAAGGATCGATACTGCGGTAGGTGATGAAGTACTGACCGGGGAACCGGTCGGCGTGATGGCCGCGGCTGGGGACCCGCGCCCGACATTGTATATGGAGCTTCGCCGAAAGAGCCGGCCAATCAATCCCCTGCCCTGGCTCTTGGCAAGACAAAGCAAGGTAAACGGATAATGGCGAGACACCTTCTTACGGTTTCGACCGTGCTGGCACTGTTGTTGGCCCCACTGGCGGCGCAGGCCCAGAACAACACCTCGGAAACCTACCGTCAGCTCGACCTGTTCGGCGACGTATTCGAACGGGTGCGGGCGGATTACGTCAAGGAGGTGGGCGATGAACAACTCATCGAATCCGCCATCAACGGCATGCTGTCGTCGCTCGATCCGCATTCCAGCTACATGGGGCCAAAGAGCTTCAAGGACATGCAGGTCCAAACCAAGGGCGAGTTCGGCGGGCTGGGCATCGAGGTCACGATGGAGGGCGGTTACGTCAAGGTGGTTTCCCCGATCGACGACACGCCGGCGTTCCGCGCCGGTCTCAAGTCGGGCGACCTGATTACCCATCTGGAAGGCGAAGCGGTTCAGGGGCTGACGCTCGCGCAGGCGGTCGAAAAGATGCGCGGCAAGGTGGACGAGCCGATCAAACTAACCATCCGGCGCAAGGGGCGCGAGGCTTTCGACGTAACGCTGATCCGCGCGGTCATTAAAATTCAGTCAGTACGCTGGCGGACCGAGGGGAAGGTTGGCTATGTCCGAATCACTTCATTCAGCGAACAGACCGATGTCGGTCTGGCGCGCGGCGTAAAGCGGATCAAGGAAAAGATCGGGACGGAGTTGCAGGGGCTGATTCTCGATCTGCGCAACAACCCGGGCGGGCTGCTCGATCAAGCGATCAAGGTATCGGATGCCTTTCTTGAGCGCGGTGAAATCGTATCGACCCGCGCGCGCCGCGCCGACGACGCCCAGCGCTTCAATGCAAAGCCCGGCGACATTGCCGGCAAGCTGCCGATCGTGGTGCTGATCAACAGCGGCTCGGCCTCGGCCTCCGAAATCGTCGCCGGCGCGCTGCAGGACCACCGGCGCGCCCTGGTGGTCGGTACGCGCTCGTTCGGCAAGGGATCGGTCCAGACCATCATTCCGCTATCGGGTCATGGCGCGATCAGGCTGACCACGGCGCGATACTTCACGCCCTCCGGCCGGTCGATCCAGGCCAAGGGTATCGACCCCGATATCACCATCGAACAGGCCAAGCTGGCAAAGGCCGACATTTCCGCGCGGCGGCGCGAAGCGGATTTGCGCGGTGCATTGTCCAATCCGGACGACGCGCCCAGCAAAAAGCCGGAAACCGATAGTGATACGAAGAAAAAGCCGGATGCAGCGGCCACGCCCGAAAAACCGCTCGATTATCAGCTTGAACGGGCACTGGACCTGATTCGGGGAATCGCGTTCTACAATGTGCGCGTAAGCAACTGAACGCCGCCGACCGCCGCCGGGCGACCGGCGATTAGCAAGATGCGGGAGAAACGGTGAGCAACGGTACGGGGCGCGAATCGCAAAAGGGGTCCGCGCGTCTGCCCCTGGCGCTAATATTTTTGACCATCGCGGGACTGGCCGGCCTGGTGCTGTGGCTGACGCTTGCGCCGCCGCCGCCGCCGGCGCCCCGCTCGTCCGTGCAAATTTCGTTTGGGACACCGCCAGCCAAACCAGCGGCCAAACCGGCGGCGCCCGCGAAGCCCAAGGCCGACCCACCCGCCACCGCGGCCGCTCCGACGGTCGCCCCGGTTCCACCGAAACCGCCCCCGCCCCCACCCATTGCGCCGCCCCGCCCCGATCCGGCCCCGGCTGCGTTGAA
>JAZFSB010000354.1:0-7352 GCA_036445935.1 Alphaproteobacteria bacterium
ATCTGATGAAGGTAGTCGTGCCCGATATCGCCGCCTATGACGATGTCTATAAGCGGCTTATCGAGCGAGTCACGTTTTCCGACGTCAGCTCCTATTTCGCGATGGAGCAGATGAAATACACCACGGCCCTGCCGCTCGACTACGCGTCCCAGCAGCGCTAGAGCATGATCCAGCAGGCTGCTGAAAAAACTAATTTTATGGTTGTCTGCTTCAAGACACTCGCTGCGCTCGTTCCTCAGCATGAGGGTAAGCTATTGAAATATCATAATCCTCATCCTGAGGAACGACCCGAAGGGGCGTGTCTCGAAGGGTGTGCAACAGCTCAAAACAGTTTTTCAGCAGCCTGCTAGGGATTTTCCGCTTCGCGCCGAACATGGCGCTCGACGGCGAAGACGTGCTCGTCACGGACGCCGAATTCGCGCAGCGCGTCGGCCAGCCGCAACACGTATTCGTCGTTCGGGCCGCTTGGTCCAGCGCTGGCGCGCACCTGCCGGGCGATGGCGGCGGGTGGCGCCGGACCCAGGTAATTTGGATTATCCGGGGTGGCGATATAGACCAGCCCCTCGGCGATATCAGCGGGGCGGCCGAATTTCAGCGCGACCCGCTCAACCCGATAGCCGCCTTTTTCGCGGTAATCGAGATGGCTCAGAACGGCGTCAGTTTCCTGCGCGGCGATACGGTAGGCCATGCCCCAGCAGATCGCGCGTGCGCTTGGTACCAGCGTAACCACACGGCCGGGCGCGTCCGGCACGCCCCGATGATCGGTCGATCCCTGCCAGAAACGCCGCGTCCAGCCGGCAATGGTCGCTGGCTTGCGTTCGGCATAGGAAAAATCCGGCCTCCAAATAAGCGACCCGTAGCCGAAAATCCAGAGATCGCGGTCCATCTACTTTGATTCGAGGACAGCGACAAGCGCCTCTCCGAACGCCTGCGTGCCGCAATTTCCGCCAATATCCGCGGTCCGGGTTTCCGCCTTGGCGAGCAGGCCGTCGGTCGCCCCGGCCAGTCGCCGCGCCGCCTCGTTCAGCGCCGGCTTGCCGTGCCGCGCACCCAGATGATCAAGCAGCATCGCGGTCGAATGCAGGAAAGCACTTGGGTTGGCGCGATCCTGACCGGCGATATCGGGTGCCGAGCCATGCGCCGCCTGGGCAACAGCGTGCTGTTCGCCGGCATTGAGCGAGGCGCCCAACCCCAGCCCGCCTGAAAGCTCGGACGCCTCATCACTCAAAATATCGCCAAACATATTCGTGGTCACCACCACGTCGAATGTTTCGGGCCGGCGCACCAGCAGCGCCGCCATGGCATCAACAATAACGGTTTCCAGTGTCACCTCGGGAAAATCAGCGGCAACGCTCCGCACTTCCTCCAGGAACAGTCCGTAATAGAGATGCAGCACGTTCGCCTTGTGCACCGCGGTGACATGGCCGCGCCGCCGGCGCGCCAGCTCGAATGCGGTGCGCGCGATCCGGCTGCAGCCTTCGCGGGTCAACTTTCCGACGGCCAGCGCCATGTCATGGCTCGGCATGAATTCGCCAGACCCAACCGCCATGTTGCGGTCGGCATAGAATCCCTCGGTGTTCTCGCGCACAATCACCAAATCCATCTCCGGCACATGAGAGGGAACGCCGGCGCGCACCGCGCTGGGGCGGATATTGGCGTAAAGATCGAGCGTCTTGCGGCACCAGGCGGAGAGGTTGATCCCGCCCTCGGCCGCCGGCGGGTAATGCTCGGTCGAAACCGGGCCAAGCAGGACACCGTCAACCTCGCTCGCCATCCGGGCCACCTCGTCGGGCAGGGTCGTGCCACGCGTTTCCAGTGTAGCGAGTCCGACATCATGCTGTTGCAGCACGAGACCCAGCTGATGAGCGCGATTGAGTGAGTTCAACGCCGCGACCGCAACTGAAACGATTTCCGGGCCGATCCCGTCACCGGGCAGAACGAGCAGATCCATGGATACAAATTCCGTGCGAACAGGCGGTCGCACAGTAGAGCCTTTCACCGGCAAACGAAACCGGGATGCTGGTGGTCTGCTTCAGCTACTGGGGTGCAAAAAAGTAGCGGCCGATTGCAACGTCTTACCGGCGTTATCCTGTAGGGACTTATCGACGTTGCGAACATAGGTTAGCAGCGTCGTCACCGACCATTCGGACTCGATGCGTTGGCAAAAATCGTCATCGAGCGACACACCCTCGCTACGCAGGTCATGGACGAATTGCCAGAGTTGGTTATAGGCCAGTAGCAGCTGGTCGGCATCGATCTCGACCTCCTCGCCGGGATCATCCGATTCCGTGTCTTCTCCTAATTCGGGCGCCCTGATTTTCGTCGGGGAGGCATTCTCGCGCAATTGGATGGCGAGTTGATCGACGCGTTCAATCAGATCGGGCCGGCTTGAAAGCAGCGCATCGACAGCAGCCACCGTCATCGATAACGCAGCGGCGATGATGTTGCAGACAAGCTGCCGTGCTGTTTGGCTAAATTCCATTTTGTGACATCAGCTGACTATCCGGTTCCCATTCGACGTCAGAATATATGTGAGCCAGGTGAATTGAAGATTAACCCACCTGGCGCACACCCATGCCGGTGCCTGAGCGTTAATAAATCGAAAACGGGATCAAACTAGATTTCTATCAAAGGCCAATCCCAGGACCAAGGATTCGCGCATGCGTTTTGATCAAACCCCTGTTTTCCCGGACTCTTTTACCGAGGAAATGCGGGCCGTCACCAGTCGAGCCGGCGCCGGTCAGGCCGCTTCACAGCTTGCCCTGGGCGAGATGTATGCCGAGGGAGAGTGCGTTCCCGAAAACCCTGCCGAGGCGCTGCACTGGTACCTGAAGGCCGCCAACCAAAAACTGCCGGAAGCAATGCTGAAGGTCGGACGTTGCTACGCCAAGGGATTGGGCGTGGACCGGAACCTGGAACGAAGCCTCAAATGGTATCACGAGGCCGGCGCCGCCGGCAGCATGGATGCCCAGCATCTTCTGGGCACGATGTATGCGCGCGGCAGAAGCGTTCCACAGGATTACGAAAAATCCGCCCGATGGTTCCTCGCCGCGGCGCGATCTGGCGACCGCCGCGCCGAACTCATCTACGGGCAGATGCTGCGCGATGGCCGCGGTGTCCCCAAGAGCACCACCAAGGCCTATATCTGGTTGCTCAATGCAACCAAAACTCGGGCTGGCGGCAAGGTGGACCCGGTTTTGCTGAAAACCCTGCGCGAGCTTGAAATGAAGCTAACACCGGAGGAAAAAAAGCACGCGGACACGGTGATGGACAATATCCTGACACACCGGGTAGCGGTCGAAACCGCGCACCAGGATACTGAGAAAGGCACCGTCTAAATGAATAAGACGGAGCGCCAACACGCTATCGAGGGCCGAAGCTCAGAAATTCTCAGGCTACTCGCCGGCGATACGCCGATCGACGAGGTCCTGGCGGCGACCTGCCATGCCATCGAGGAGCAAATTCACGGCGCCCGTGCTTCTATCCTTCGCTGCACCCCCGACGGTGGCAAATTGTATGGTGGCGTGGGCCCCAGCCTGGATCCAGAATATATCGCTGGACTCAACGGCTTTCGCGTCGGACCAAATGCCGGGAGTTGCGGCACTGCGGCGTACAGACACGAACGGGTTATTGTCCGCGACGTTTTCACGGATCCATTGTGGAACGGGCTCGGCGAAATGGCCCGAGCCAACAACATAAGCGCCTGCTGGTCGGAACCAATCCTGGGGCCGGAGGGCGAGGTGATCGGCACTTTCGCCATCTACCGATCATCGCCGGGAGAACCCGATGATGCCGAAATTGCGGCGGTCGAAGCCTTTGGCAATCTTGTCAGGTTTGCCCTTCGAAAAGAAAGAAGCCGCAAGGAACGCCTTGAGGCCGGGCAAAGGCTGACCAACCTGATGCAGAACATCCCCGGCATGGTGCTGCAATGGACATGGCCGGCATCCGGCCAGATCGCCATCACCTACGCCAGCGACGGCATCACCGACATGACGGGACTTGACGCCGATACGGTAGTGAACCATCCGCGATCCTTGCTGCGTCGCGTTCCCGCCGATGAGCGTCGCCAGCTCATCTCCGCCCTGCGCCAATCCGCCCACGACACGGAGCCGATGCGATGGGACTTCTCGATCCGACAAAATGACGGAAGCCAGAAATGGGTGCGGCTTGTCTCACGGCCCACCAGGGACGAGGACGGCAACATTCTTTCAGACGCTCTGGGTCTCGACATAACCGACCGCCATGAGTCCGAAATACGGTTGCGCGAAAGCCGCGTCGAACTAAACGACCGGTTGGTAGAGCTGGAGCGAACCAAATCACGGCTGCAAGTTCAGAGTTCCACTTTGATGGAAGCCGCCCGCGAGCTGACGACGGCGCGCGACCTGGCCGAGGAAGCCAGCCACGCCAAATCGGAATTCCTGTCCAACATGACCCATGAGCTGCGTACCCCGCTCAACGCGATCATCGGGTTCTCCGACATCATCATGAGCCAAACCTTCGGGCCGATCGGCAACGAAAGGTACCGGAACTATGCCGAAGACATCAACAGTTCCGGCTCTCACCTGCTTGAGCTGATCAATGAAATTCTCGATTTCGCCAAGCTCGAAAGCGGACGCGACAGCCTGTTCGAGGAAGATTTCGCGATCGGCGGCGTCGTCGAAACAGTCAACCGCATGTTTGCCAACAACGTCGAACAGTCCGGCGTGAGCCTATCCATCCTGGTGCCTGACGACCTACCCAATATCCGTGCCGACCAACGCAAGCTGCGCCAAATTCTGATCAACCTGATATCGAATGCGATCAAGTTCACCAAACAAGGCGGGCAGGTAACGCTGACCATCTGGCACCGCCCGGAAAGCGGATTCGTGTTTCAGGTCGTCGATACCGGCATCGGCATTTCGCTGGCTGACATTCCCAAGGCGCTGGGCGTGTTCGGTCAGGTCGATAACGCATTCAGCCGAAGCCGCGAAGGCACCGGGCTGGGCCTGCCCCTGACCAAGGCGCTCTGCGAAATGCATGGCGGTTCACTGGACCTGCAAAGCCAGGTCGATGTCGGCACCACGGTTACCGTCCGCTTCCCATCAGAGCGCGTCGTGGCCGCGAGCCAGACCGAACAATCCGTCGCCAGCGAGGACAGCAATAAGGCCAGCGCCCCGGCGGCCTGAGCGTGATTAATCCGCCGTAATCCCGTCCAACAACGTGACAAACCGCGCCCGATGAACCCCGGCGCCACCATACTCGGCGGCCAGCGTCATTGCTCTGCGCAGGTAAAGCCCGGCATCGTATTCGTCGGTGAAGCCGATCGCCCCGTGTATCTGGATCACCGACTTGGTGACGTTAATCGCCGCCTCCGACAGGCGTGCCTTGACGGCGGCGACCATGATACGGCTCGCGCGCGCGCCATCCATGGCGGCGGCGACCTGATAGAGCAAGCACCGGCTAAGTTCGGCATCAACATGATTATCGACGGCGCGATGCTGTAGCGCCTGGAAGCTGCCGATGGGGCGGCCAAACTGTTCGCGCACCTTCATGTATTCGATGCCCATGGAAAGCGCCCCGTCCATGACCCCCAGCATCTCCGCCCCCTGCCCGATGAGCAGCCGGTCCCGCAGCGCGGTGACGAGATCGCCGGCGCTTTTTTCGCGCGCCACCACCTGGTCGGAAGCGACCGTAACGGCGGTGAGGCAAAGCGCGGCGTGCGAACCGCCATCGACGGTCGCTGCCTGGTCGCGTTCAATCCCGGCGGCGTCCGCTGGTATCAGGCAGAGCACGACGCCGCCGTCCGCGTCAGCCGCAACAAGAAACCCGTCCGCATCGCCCGCATGGGCCACGCGGGCAGTCGTCCCGTCAAGACTGAATCCGCCTTCTGGCGTCGGCGTGGCGATGGGAAACCCATCATCGGCAATCGCCGGCAAAATAACGCGCGAACCGTCGGCCAAACCTGCCAGTGCGTCGCCCATCACCGCGCCAGCCTCGGCTGTGCCCAGCGCCCAACCGACGCAGGCCAGCGCCGACACCGGCTCCATGGTGAGTTCACGCCCGGCCTGCTCTAAAACCAGCGCCAGTTCGACCATGCCGAGCCCCAGCCCGCCGGCGGCCTCAGGGACAATCATGGAAAGCCAGCCCGCCGCACCCATTTCACAAAGCCGGTCACGGTCGAAACCGCTTTCCGCGTCACGCTGCCGACGGTGCCGGGCCACGCCGCCGCCCTCTTCCACCAGTCGTTGCGCGCTGTCGCGCAACAAACGTTGTTCCTCACTTAGAACCAGCTCCATCGGATTTATCCTTTCAGGCGCGTGCCGCGTGCGATCACCAGCGCATCCAGCGCGAACGCGCCCTGTCCGCGCGGCAGGGCTATGAACGGGTTGATATCTACCGACTCGATGTCATCGCCCAGATCAGCCGCCAGCCGGCCGAGCGCGACCAGCGCGTCGAGCACGGCATCGCGTTCATACGCCCCCTCCCCGCGATAGCCGCCAAGCAGCACACCGGCCTTGGTTTCGTCCACCAGGCGCCCGGCATCCGCGCGCGTCAGGCCGGGCGGCGCGAAGGCCACATCGCGGGTGAGTTCCAGCAACACCCCGCCGGCGCCGAACATCACCACCGGCCCCATCTCGGGATCACGATGCACGCCGAGCACCAGCTCCAGTCCGCCGCCAACATGGGCGGCGACCAGAAACCCCTCGAGCCCGACCGCGCCATCGTAAGCCGCGAGATTTTCCTTGATCGACTGATAGGCGACACGCACCGAGCTTTCGTCACCGAGCCCGGTTTTCACCGCGCCCGCATCGGATTTATGGGTCAACGCGCTTGCCACCGCCTTGAGCACCACCGGATATCCGATGCGGCGTGCGGCGGCGACGGCCTCATCAGCGGTCGCAACGACCATCTCGTCGGGGATCGGCATGCCATAGGCGCGCAGCACCGCCTTCGATTGGGGTTCATTGAGCGCGACCGCCCCATCGCTGGCGGCGCCCGCCGCGCGCAGCACCCCGGCCAACTCGGCCAGCTTCGCCTCGGGCAAGGCCGCGCCTGTATCGGGCTCGTCTTCCCGCATCATCAGGTCGCGGTAGCGCTTGATCTGGGCCAGCGTGCGAAAGGCGCGGTCCGGTTCGTTGAGACAGGCGATGCGGGGAAAGCGGGCGCGGGCGGCGCGCGAAAATTCGGTCAGCCCATAGGATTGCGCGGAGATCAGCGCGATCGGCTTGCTGCCCTTGGCGACGAAATCGCAATCGAGCGCCTCCATGGTGGTGATCACGCGCTCGGCGCGGCGGCGGTTGGCGTCGTTCTGCCCTTCGTCGGGCGGCAGATCCTCATGCAGCAGGATGGTGCCGATATCGGGGTCGTCCTCG
>JAZFSB010000355.1:0-3042 GCA_036445935.1 Alphaproteobacteria bacterium
GTGATCCCGACCGAGCAGATGCCGGAGGATCTGCGCTGGAACGCGGCGACGTTATGGGCCGGGCCGAAATGCCACATCGTCCATTACCCGCTATCGGGCTGGAAGCTGTTCAACCTGGTGGTCACCTATCATAACGACGCGCCCGAGCCGGTCGCCGGCCAGCCGGTCAGCCACGAAGAGGTCAAGCGCGGCTTCGAACATGTGGCGCCGGTGGCGCGCCAGGTCATCGACCGCGGCACCGACTGGAAACTGTGGGTGCTGTGCGACCGCGAACCGGTCGAGAACTGGATCGACGGGCGGGTCACGCTGCTGGGCGATGCCGCGCACCCGATGATGCAGTACTACGCCCAGGGCGCCTGCATGGCGATGGAGGACGGGGTTTGCCTGGCCCACATGATGGAGGCCGAGAGCGGCGATATCGACGGGGCGTTCGCCGCCTATAACGCCCAGCGCGTGGTGCGCACGGCGCGCGTCCAGCTTTCCTCGCGCGCCATCGGCGACAACATCTATCACCCGTCCGGCGCGCACGCGCTGGTGCGCAACGCGATCTTCAAGTCGATGAGCGCGGAGGACTGGTACGACCGGCTGGAATGGCTCTATGGCGGCACCGGGTTGAGCCAGGCGGATGGCGCCCAGTGAACGACACCCCGGCGCTTTTCACCCAAATCGGCGCCATGCCGGGCCATCTGCTGCGCCGCTGCCAGCAGATCGCGGTGTCGATCTTTCTCAGGGAATGCCGCGTGCACGATCTTACGCCCTTGCAGTTCGCGGTGCTGTCGGCGCTGGCCAGCGGCCCGCCGCTCGACCATATCCGACTGGCCGGAATCGCCGCGCTGGACCGCACCACCGTCGGCGTGGTGGCGCGCAAGCTGGAAGCGCGCGGGCTTGTCACAAGACGGGTGTCCGATACCGACCGGCGCTCTAAGCTGATCGCCATCACGGACGCCGGCCGCACGCTGATCGCACGCGCCCTGCCCGCCGCCGAAGCCGCCCAGGACCACATGCTGGCGCCGCTCACCGCCGCCGAGCGCACCACCCTGCTTGCCCTGCTTGCCAAGATGGCCGACGGCAACAACGAACAAAGCCGGGCGCCGCTGCGCGGACCATGAGAGTACTGGGGTTACTTCAGCGGAATTCAAAAAGACTGTATTTCCAAATATTTACCTATTGATAAAAACAATAACAATAACCATTAGTTTTTTATCAAAAATAATAATGATAGTTCTTGGTTTATTTCATACGCCATCTTAGAATTACTGACCCATTTGGCATAAACCGTTGTATTCCCGTCGTCCGTTTTGGACGAGACCCACAACGAGACTTTGCGTATGGTCGCTGTACTGAATTCATCACTTATGTCCGCGCGCGCGGCCGGTACCACGGTTCCCGGTATCGAGGCGACGCCGCGCAAGGCGAATAGCGACGCCCGCACCGCGGCCGATATCGGCTTCGCCACCCGCGCGCGTGTTTTGCCGGGAACGACCACGATCAAGACCCTTTTCGACGCCCAGTCCATCGCGACGGAAGCCGGCATGTTCAGCGGCGTCAGCCCGGCGACGCCCGGCCTCGATTCCATCGCGCTGCGCGCCGGCACGCGGCTTTCCGTCCAGGTGGCCGAGAACCGCCAGGGCATCGACAACACCGCCAAGGCGTCTTCGCTGTTCACCGCGGCGCTGGACGGGTTGGATGAGATCGAAGCCTTGCTGAACCGGCTGGAGACGCTCGCCGCCGACGCGGCGCTTACCGATCTCGACACCACCGACGATGACGAACCGCCGACCGCGCTATCCGACCAGCAGCGCGCGCGGATGAACACCGAGTTCGCCGAACTCCGCGCCGAGATCGACACGCTGGTCGGCGACAAGGTGGTCGGCGGCACCAGCGTGCTTGGCGGGTTCTCGTTTTCGGTCGCGGTCGGTGGCGGCGGGGTCGCCGGCGACAGCCTGACCGTCGGGCTGGACTCGGCCGCGTCCGCCGACCTGGCGACGGGTTTCGACAGCGACGATATTTCCAGCCTGACCGGCGCGACCACGGCGCTGACCAACGTGCAGGCGGCGCTCGACACGGTGGGTGATCTCAAGGCGCAGGCACGGTCTTCGCAGAACCGGCTCGGCTATGCCGCCAACACTCTTGCCGCCACGACGGATGTGGTGGATGCGGAACGAACCCGGCGCCTGACTCCGGCCCCGGAACTCGACCTGTCCGGCGACATCGCCAAGGGTGTGCTCGCCCAGCGCGGCATCAGCGACGCGGCCCAGGGGCAGGACATCAACCTGACCCTGTTGAGCCAGTTCACCGGCGTGGCCGCCCCCGACGCGCCCGAGACGACGGAGACCGACGAGGGCACGGCGGCAACGCCCAGCCCCGCGCCCGCGCCCAAACCGGCCCCGGCTCCGACTTTCACAGCCCCCGAACCCACCGGCCAGACCGTCTCGATATCGGTATAATTGGCGCGCCCGGCGGGATTCGAACCCACGACCCCCAGATTAGGAATCTGGTGCTCTATCCTGCTGAGCTACGGGCGCGCGTGGGCGATTTATAGCATAGGCGCGGCCGTGCCGCGCGCTCAGTTGAGCGGGATGGCGTAGCCGAGGCTGAGCACTTCGGTACCGGGGTTATCGTCGGAAATACCGGCGTTCGATATGTGGTAAAGCATCAGCCCCAGCCGCGCGCCGTCTTCCAATTTCCAGGCCAGTTCGATGGCCGAGCGGAATTCGATTACCGAGCCGAGATCCTTGCCGCTGCCGTCCGCGTACAGCCCGGCGGCGAGGGACGGCGTGAGCACGAAGCGCCGCCCGAGATCGAAATCGACCGCCAGCCCGCCATAGCCATAGAACGCGGCGTCCGACGACACCATCACGCCGGCCAGCGGCTTGAGCCGCCAGAGCCAGTCGCGGCCGCGCCATTCGACGCGGAATTCAGCGGCATCCTCATTGTCGTTGAAATCGTAATAGCCGATGGCGAGCGCAAGCAGGGTCGGGTCCGCGTCGGCGGGCGGCGGTGGGGCGGGGCGCTGGGCAAGGCCACGGGCGGGCGGGGCGC
>JAZFSB010000356.1:0-2733 GCA_036445935.1 Alphaproteobacteria bacterium
AACATCCTGACCCGTGAATGCAACGTGCCGGGCGAGGTCATCTCGATCGACAATGTCCAGCTTCGCGAATTCGATTTCATCGATGTCGGCGCGCTGATCGAAGAAACCCGCGTGGTGCCACTGGTCATCAAGTCGCTTTTATTCACCTCACCCGGATCCGTGTAACCCATGGTCTATATTTTCGTCCTGGGGCTGCTGTTCGGCCTGCGCCACGCGCTCGACGCCGATCACATCGCCGCCGTCGCCTCGCTTGCCACGCGCGCCAAATCGCGCCGCGAGACGGTGCGCACCGGGCTTGCCTGGGGGTTGGGCCACGCGCTCACCCTGTTCCTGGTCTGCGCCGCCGTCCTGCTGACGGATATTGGCCTGCCGGGCGATGCGGCGCTGATCGCGGAATGCGCCGTCGGGCTCATGCTGTTCGGACTCGGCCTCGACGTGCTGCGGCGCGCCTATCGCGACCGGCTTCATGTCCACGGCCATGTCCACGGCCGGGACGGCTATCACCTGCACATGCACAGCCATAACGGCGACGGCGCGCACGAAGCGTCCACCCATCGCCACGGTCATGCAAACGGGTTGCCGGCGCGCGCACTGGTGGTCGGGCTTATGCACGGGCTGGCGGGCTCGGCGGCACTACTGGTAGTCGCGGTTGCCGAAATGGGCAGCGTGGCGAACGGGCTGATCTATGTCGCCCTGTTCGGCGTCGGCTCGATGATCGGCATGGCGGTATTGTCCTTCACCATCGCGCTGCCGATGCGCCACGCCACACGCTATCTTACCTTCGGCTTCAACGGGCTGAACGCCGCGGTCGGTATCGGCACGGCGGCGCTCGGCGTGTTCCTGGTCTGGCAGACGGCGCCAGCGGTCGCGGGATTGCTTGGATAAGGAAAACTCATGCCGGAATTCAGGATTTTTCATCTGAACGACACCCCGACCCAGCCGATGCAAAGCAGCAACGGCTTGCGGGGCGAAAAGAAAGCCCTCATCAACCCGTCGATCGGGGCGGAAAAGCTCGACGTCCACCTCAACCGGCTGAACCCGCATGAGCCGGGCGGCAGCTATCACCACCACAGCACCGCCGACAACGTCTATATCGTCAAACTCGGCGAAGGAAAGCTGGTGGTCGAAGGGGTCAGCCACACCATCCGCGAGGACGACGTGATCTACATCCCCGCCGGCCAGAAACATTCCCTGCAGAATGTCAGCGACCAGCCATTTGAGATCTTCGAGATTTACGCCCCGGCCGGCGATCAGTTCGATTTCGTCCCCGACGACGAGGTAAGTGAATAAGGATCGGGGAGAGGGCCGGTGCCGTCCAAAAAAGGAGAACCATAATGGGATTCGAGGTCGTCGAGGTTCCCGGCCTACCGCCGCCGGGGCAATTCACCCATGTCGCCAAAAAAGGGAAATTCGTCTTCATCTCGGGCCAGACCGCCAACCCGGAAGCCGAAGCGGGCAATCTTGAACCCGGTCCACAGGCCGAACGTGTCTTCGGTTACCTGAAGCAGGCGATCGAAGCGGCCGGCGGCGACATGTCGGACATTGTGAAGATCACCATATATCTCACTGATTTAACACAGTTTCCAGCGATCCTGGAATGGCGGCCAAAGTATTTCGACCAGCCCTACCCAGCGGCCACCTGCATCGTGGTCGACTCCATGGTCCGGCGCGAGTTGATCATGGAAATCGAAGCCATCGCCATCCTGGATTGAGCAAACACGGAGACGCGGACATGTATCAAGGCGAGGGCGCGCTGTTCGTCCCCTATCAGGACACGGTCGATCTGCTGACCGCGAGCGAAGCGCTGACCATTGCCGAGGACGTCTATCGCATGCAGGGCGAAGGCACGGTGACGGCCGCGATCCCGCCCAGCCTCAAGCTCGACGTGGGCGAGCCGTTCCACAATCACTGGCACGTCAAATGCGCGATGCTCAGCGAGATCCCGGTCACCGGAGTCCGGCTGTACAATTATTTCAATGACGGGGCGCGCAACACGGTCGGGCAACTCGATTGCTGCCGCTACATCATGCTGGCCGACCCCAAAACCGGCCACACCATGGCGATGGTCGAGGAACACTGGACCTACGCCATCCGTAGCGCGGCCGCGACCATCCTGCCGCTCAAATGGCTGGGCCCGAAGGACCCCAAGGTGGTCGGGCTGGTCGGCGTCGGCACCATGGCAACCAACGCGCTGCGCTGCCTGGTCGAGCTCTATGACGGGATCGAGGAAATCCGCTGCACGTCGCGCCGACCGGAAACCCGCGAAGCCTTTGCCGATAAATGGTCGAACAAGCTTGGTATTCCGGTCGTGACCAAGCCCTCCATCGAAGAAGTCGTGCAGGGCGCCGATATAGCCGTCGGCGGCACCACGTCGGACGAGATCATGTGCCGCGAGCCCTGGCTGAAACCGGGCGGAACCTTTGTTTCCTTCACCAGGCGCGAATTCGACCCCGAAGGCTGGCCGAAAATGGACAAGGTGGTGGTCGATAGCTGGGAAATGAACATGCTGATGCCGCATTTCCGTGCCGCGGCGGACTCCGGCATCTTCCCACGCGAAAAGCTGCATGGCGAGATTCACGAGCTGGTGCGCGGCCAGGTACCGGGGCGGCAAAGCGATACCGAGCGCAACCTGATCCACACCACCGGGCTGGTCGCGCACGACATCGCCATGTGCCACTACGTCTATGAGAAAGCGGTAAAGCTGGGCCGGGGCGTCCGCCTGCCCCATACCGG
>JAZFSB010000357.1:0-3543 GCA_036445935.1 Alphaproteobacteria bacterium
GGTGGAAAGAACATTCTTTTTTCGAACCATTCCGCCGTAGAAAAGCACCAAACCAGGCACCGTCATCATCAACACGAGAGCCGTGGCCATCAGCATCCAAGCGGTATCACCACTATCGAGTTTTGCCTTGGGTTCCTGCGCAAAAACCGCATTCATGGTCCCAATTAAGGTGCACACAACCAAAATTCCGAGTCGAAATTTTTGTTTCACTCTAATCATCGAGCTAACCCCCTGTCTCATGTGACCTTTGCTGGGTCGTGCTTCAGTCGCACTCTTTTGGTGCAAGTCTATGTACCAATCGGGCGCACGTCTATGCGGTCTAAATGTCGGCTTCGCGTGTGGAACTGAGGGCTAAACAGACTTGCGTCGGCTCAAAAGCGGACCATCAGGCCACTGGTTGGTCGGGATTTCAAACTGAGACGATCTCGACAAATAGCCCGCGTCGGTTCGCGTTATGTCAACGGCCAGACCAGCAGCAGCATCGGCGTGCCGACGGCGACGATGAGGATTTCGAGCGGCAGTCCCATGTGCCAGTAATCGCTGAAATGATAGCCGCCCGGCCCCATGATCAGGGCATTGTTCTGATGTCCGATCGGGGTCAGGAAGGCGCAGGACGCGCCAACCGCCACCGCCATCAGAAAGGTGTCGGGATTGACCCCCAGGCTGGATGCCATGCCGGCCGCGATTGGCGCCATGACGACGGCGGTGGCCGCGTTATTGATCACGTCGGACAATGTCATGGTGACGACCATGATCACCACCAGCCCGACCACCGGCGGAAAGCCGGCGACCAGGCTCGACAGGGTGTTGGCGATGAGCTCGGTGGTGCCGGTGTCCTGCATCGCGCCGCCGATCGGGATCATCGCGCCCAGCAGCACCACGATCGACCAGTCGATGCCGTCGTAAAGTTCGCGCACCGGCACGATGTTGAGCAGCACCATGCCGACCACCGCCGCCGTCAGCGCCACCGGAAAGCTTGCCAGCCCCAATGTGGTGGCCGCGATGGCGGCGGCGAACAGGCCGATGGCGATCCACGGCGTCTCGCTGTGTGCCGGTTGCAGGTTGCGGTCGGCCAGCGGCAGGCAGCCGATGGTGCTGATTACCTGGGTCATCCGCTCGGGATCGCCTTCGAGCAGAAGCACGTCGCCGGCGCGGAACCGAAAGGCCCGCAGCCCGCCACGGAAGGGTCGGCCTTCGCGCGCCACCGCCAGCAGATTGACGCCGTAGCGCGAGCGCAGGCGCAATTCCGTCGGCGTTCGCCCGGCAAGACGCGAGCCCGGCCGCACCACCGCCTCTGCAATTGCGACGTCCGGGCCACCGAAAAGCGCGCGACGCGTGCTCCCGTCGGCGCCGGTCTTGTCATCCGGGTCCGCTGTCGCGCCCTCGTCATCGGCTTTTGGGCCAGGCGGGCGCAGGTCGAGCGTACCGAGCACGGTGTTCAGCGCGTCGGACCCAGCCTCGATCAGCAGGACGTCGCCGGCCCGCATATGGGTCCGCCGCATCGCCGGATCGATCCGGCGATCGCCGCGCAGCACGCCGAGAATGTTCGCGTCCAATTCCGTTACGATGGCATCCAGCTCTCGCAGCATCTTGCCGCACAGCGCGTGCCCGTCGGGAATTTCCGCCTCGGTAATGTAATTCTCGATGTCGAACAGCTTGTCGGCGGTGGTGCGTGCATCGCCAGAACGCGGGATCAGCCGCCAGCCGACCAGCGAGATATAGGCGATGCCTATCAGCGCGATGACGCCACCTACCGGCGAATAGTCGAACATCGAAAACGGCGTGCCGGTCAGCTCTCCCCGGATCGAGGCGATGATGATGTTGGGCGGCGTACCGATCAGCGTGATCATCCCGCCCAGGATAGAGCCGAAGGCGAGCGGCATCAGCAGCACGGCGGGCGAGCGTCCGACCTGGGCAGCCGATTTCAGCGCCGCCGGCATCAGCAGCGCCAGCGCGCCGATATTGTTCATGAAGCACGACAGCCCACCGCCGATCGAGGACAGCACCCCGACATGGGCGGCGGGTGAGTCCGGGGTCGGCAAATGGCGGGTAATCAGATCCACGGCGCCGGAATTGACCAGACCGCGGGATGCCACCAGCACCAGCGCCACGGTGACGGTGGCGGGGTTGGCGAAACCCGCGAACACCTCGCCGGCAGGCACCGTGCCGGCTACCGTCGCCGCCAGCAGGGCGAGGATCGCCACCACGTCATGACGCCACCGTCCCCAAACGAACAGGCCGAACACAACGACCAGAATCCCCAGCACGTAGACTTGCGCGAACGTCATGGCTGGCATTCTCCGGTTTCGGCCGCGAGAGCCAGTAGGTCGGCGATCGCGGGATGGACTTTCAACGCTTCGGTTGCTTCTGGGTTTGCGGCGATAGAGCTTGGCGTGCCCGCCCCACGGAAACATAGCTCGGACATAAGCCGCGCGTCAGCCGCGTCGAGCAGTCCCGCCAGCCGGTCGGCCAGGCGCTCGAAATCGACGATCATCGGCGTTTCGTTCTGGTCGCTGGCGGTTAGTGCGTCCGGCGCCCAGCCCCAGCGCGACAGCTCGCAACCATCGAGCGTGACCTCGATCAGCCCGTCCGGTCCCGATCCGTGCGCCACCAGCCAGAGCGAGGCGGTGCCCGCGAGCGCGTGGTTGATCAGCGTGTCGATGGTCAGCTCCGCCGTTTCACCTGCCCACGGGCCGGCGCGACTGACGCGCAGATCCATCAGGCGCGGGGTTGCGTTTCCGCCATGACCGGCGATTCCGGAGAGTCGGTTCGGGTCGGTGACGGTAAGTCGGTATTCATTGCCACCGGCGATGCTGGGTTGACCAACGAGCTGCTCGACATGGAAGCGCGGCGCCAGCCGGCGTTCGTCGGCGAGCAGTATCTCGATCCGGGTCATTGCCGCCCAGATATCGAAGCTGGTGCGCCGGGTGGTCAGGCGGGCGGCGGTGCGATTGATACGGAATTCGTCCGCCGGTGCGCGCAATGGGTGTCCCTCCGGCAGGTTCGCCGCCAGTCCTGACAACGGGGTGTCGAACAAATCATGCGGTGGCTTGGCCGCCGACAGATCTGCGTTGATGCGCCGGAAGTTGGCGTTGTGGTCGTCGATTGCGCTGGTCACCGTGCCGCGGTCCTTTTCCCCCGTCGAGAGTGTCGGAAGGGGGCTAGTGGATAGAATCTAACACTTGTTACCCATACGATCCCCTATCCCGGTTTCTCGGTAGGAGAGCGCCCGCCAGCGATGCATTCGCATCGTCAAGGGTGCTCGACACCCTGAGAAGCCGGGATAGGGGACCCGAAGGGCGGCTTCCCAAGCCCGCCGGCCGCGTTGCCCGATGCTTGTGATGCAAAGGCATCACGACGCATCGAGCGCCTAGCCGGGCGAACTTGGGAAGCCGTCGTAGGGGTACCATCTGTTGGATTCTATCCACTAGCGGCCTACGGGCTGTCGGCGGGCTTCCGCCGGTTCGTGCTCGCCCAGAACGCCAGGACCCTCACGCGGTTGCAGCATTGGCGCGTGATGGGTTTCGGATTTCTCATGCTCCA
>JAZFSB010000358.1:0-4558 GCA_036445935.1 Alphaproteobacteria bacterium
ACGAAATCGCCCAGTCGGTATGCAGCCACGACGGCGCGCCGTTCGTGCGCTACTGGATGCATAATGGCTATGTCACGGTCGAGGGCGAGAAGATGTCGAAATCGCTCGGCAACTTCTACACCGTGCACGATTTGCTGACCGAATTCCCCGGCGAGGCGATCCGCCTGGCATTGCTGGCCGCGCATTACCGCCAGCCGCTCGATTTCTCCAAGCGCGCCATCGCCGAGGCCAAGGGCCAGCTCGACCGGCTCTACGGCGCGCTGCGCAATGCTACGGAAGTCGAGCCCGATCCGGCCGCCGACCCGGCCGCCGTGCGTACAGCTCTGGAAGACGATCTCAACACCCCGAAGGCGCTGTCCGAACTGCACGCACTCGCCGGCGCGCTCAACCGCGAGACCGACGCGGCGGCACGGTCCAACGCCAAGGGCGCGCTGCTGGCCGGCGCGGCCCTGCTCGGCCTGCTTGCCGATGAGCCGGAAGCATGGTTCAAGGGGGCGGCTCCGGCCGGTGAAGACGGGCTGGACGAAGCCGCGATCGAGGACATGATCAGCCGACGGGTGAAAGCGCGTGAAGCGCGCGATTTCGCCGAGGCCGATCGTATCCGCGACGAATTAGCGGAATCCGGCATCGTGCTCGAAGACGGGGCCGGCGGCACGACATGGAAGCGGGCGTGATGAGCGACAAGCGCGTCTATATCTACGATTGCACGCTGCGCGATGGGGCGCAGACGCAGGGTGTTGATTTTTCGCCGGCCGACAAGGCGGCGATCGCCGTGGAGCTCGACCGGGTCGGCGTCGATTACGTCGAGGGCGGCTGGCCCGGCGCCAACCCGACCGACGACACGTTCTTTTCATCCCCTCCCAAATTGACGCGCGCGCGGCTGGCCGCCTTCGGCATGACGAGGCGGTCGGGCCGCAGTGCGGACAACGATCCGGGGCTGACCGCGATCCTGTCGGCCAAAACGCCGGTGGTGTGCATCGTTGGCAAGACATGGGATTTCCACGCCCGCGTGGCGCTTGATGTCGAGCTCGACGAAAACCTGCAGATGATCCGCGACAGCGTCGCACTTGCCGCCGAGCGCGCCGAGGAAGCGGTGTTCGACGCCGAGCATTTCTTCGACGGCTACAAGGAAAATCCCGAATTCGCGCTGGCCTGCGTCAAGGCCGCGCATGAGGCGGGCGCGCGCTGGGTGGTGCTGTGCGACACCAACGGCGGCACATTGCCGGATGAAATCGAGCGCATCGTGGGCGAGGTGGCGGCCCACGTGCCGGGCGATCATCTCGGCATTCACTGTCACGACGATACCGGCAACGCGGTCGCCAATTCACTGGCCGCCGTGCGCGCCGGCGTGCGCCAGGTGCAGGGCACGCTGAACGGGCTGGGCGAGAGGTGCGGCAACGCCAACCTGATTTCCGTCATCCCGTCGCTGGCGCTGAAGATGGGTTATGAGACCGGGCTGGGGCCGGACGATCTCAAGCGTCTCGCGCATCTGTCGCGCTTCCTGGATGAGCGTCTGGGGATGGCGGTCGATAGTGCCGCACCCTATGTCGGCGAGCGCGCCTTCGCCCACAAGGGTGGGCTGCATGTCTCGGCCATCGAAAAAGACCCGCGCACCTACGAACATATCGAGCCCGATCTGGTCGGCAACGAGCGCCGTATCCTGGTGTCGGACCAGGCCGGACGATCCAACGTGCTGGCCCGGTTCCGCGAGATCGGTCTTGAAATCGACCCCAAGGACAAGCGGGTTCCCGCCCTGCTGGATGAGGTCAAAAAGCGCGAACATGACGGCTATGCCTATGACGGGGCCGAGGCTAGTTTTGAGTTACTGGCGCGCCGCGCGCTGGAAGAGGTGCCGGAATATTTCAGCCTGCAAAGCTTCCGGGTGATGGACGAGCGGCGCTGGAACGCGCGCGGCGAGCTGATCACCGTGTCGGAAGCCGTCACCAAGGTCACGGTCGGCAACGAACATTACATCACGGCCGCCGAGGGCAACGGTCCGGTCAACGCGCTGGATAACGCGCTCAGGAAGGCGCTGGCGCACGACTATCCCCAGCTCGAGGATCTCCGGCTGGTCGATTACAAGGTGCGGATCCTCACGCCCGGCGGCGGCACGGGCGCCGTCACGCGGGTGCTGATCGAAAGCGCCGACGCCAACGGCGCGCGCTGGTCGACCATCGGCGTGTCGGCCAACGTGATCGACGCTTCGTTCAACGCGCTGCATGACAGCATCACATGGAAGCTATACCGCGACGGCGCGACGTGCTGATACCGGCTGAGCCCGTGACCCAAGCTACCCCCCACCCCGGCCCTCCCCCGCAAGGGGGGAGGGAGTTGCGCACTGCCCTTATCAATTCCCCCTCCCCCTCGACGGGGGAGGGCTGGGGTGGGGGTGAGGCGCTTGCAACAACCCCCCACCGCCCGGCCTCCTGACATGGTCGATCCCGAACCGACAAAACGCGAGGCGGTTCGCCGCACGCCCGACGGCGGGCCGGCGATCATTCTGGTCGATCCGCAGTTGGGCGAAAATATCGGCATGGCGGCGCGCGCCATGCTGAATTTCGGCCTCACCGATCTCAGGCTGGTGCGCCCCCGTGGCGCCTGGCCCAACGCCAAGGCGATCGCGACCGCGGTCGGCGCCCATCCGGTACTGGACAGCGCGCAACTGTTCGACAACACGGAAGACGCGGTGGCCGATCTGCAACGGCTCGCCGCCACCACGGCCAGGTTGCGCGACATGATCAAGGATGTGCAGCCGCCGCGTGACTGGGCGCAAACCGCTATCACGGAGACTGCCGCCGGGCGGCGCTGCGGCGTTCTGTTCGGGCGCGAACGGGCCGGGCTCCATAATGACGACCTGGCGCTGGCCGATACGCTGCTGACCATCCCCGCCAACCCGGCGTTTTCGTCGCTCAACCTGGCCCAGACGGTTCTGCTGATCGGCTATGAATGGCGGCTTGCCGGCGGCGCCGAGGTTCCGTCCCAAATCCGCCGCAAGGGGCATGGCGCGATCCCGGCCAGCCAGAGCGAATTACAGGGTTTCTACGACCATCTGGAAGACGAACTCGACAGAAGCGGCTTCCTGCGCGTCGCGGAAAAGCGCCCGCGCATGGTCCGCAACATCCGCAACATCTTCAACCGCGCGCAGATGACCGAGCAGGAAGTGCGCACCCTGCGCGGCGTCATCGTCGCCCTGGCGGAGAAGAAGGGCAAAGGCGGCGGCTGAGACTTGCCGCTGCGAAAAGGGCGGGTCCGAGACCCGCCCACCTCGCGATCAGTCGACCTTGCCGTCCAGATGTTGGGTGCCTTTGACTTTCCACACCTGCGGTTCGACATCGATGCGTTCGTTCTTCACGTCGCGGTCGAAGCCCACGGACTGCAAAAGTTCCAGGTCCTCGTCGCCGGTGCTGGCGAACCAGTAGGCGTTGTTGCGCGGCATGATAAGGCCTTCATGCTGGCCGAACTCGCCGATCACCTCGTCATCGGGTCCGTAGAACCGCACTCGGCCCTTCAGCACGAACCACAGGCTGTCCATGCCGGTATGGATGTGCAGATTGTTGTCGCCTTCGCCTTGCTTCACGACCTGCACCAGGCCACGGATCACGTCGGTCTGGCCCAGGTTAACGATGGTCTTGCCGGAGCGCTCGCCCTCGGGCATGCCATAGCGGAACTTACTTGGCGCGCGGGGCGCCGCCTTCTTGGCCCGTGCCTGGCGCTGTTTGCGCCGTTTTTCCATTTCCGGGGTTACAACTTCGGTTTCCGCCATGTCAGCCTCCATTATTGTTGCGCGGCCCCCGGCTTTTCGCTGGGGAAACATAACCTTACTTGCAGCTATGGTAGTGGCTGCGTGGGGTCGCGCCAAGAGCGCATTGGCCCGGGGCGGCCTCAGCTTTCTGTCTGGTAGATCCGCCGCAGCAGGGCGACCAGGGTTTGCTTTTCCGTGGCGTCGAGCCGCTTGGTGATCTGGCTCTCATGGGCGTCCACCAGCCGTTTCAACTCGGCGAGCTGGTGATGTCCCGCGTCGGTCAGCTTGAGCGCGTGCGAGCGCCGGTCATGCGCCGAGACCGCGCGCACCACGAGTTCGCGTTCCTCCAGCCGGTCGATGATCTGGACCAGGGTCGAGCGGTCGAAGCGCAGCGCCGCGGCAATGGCGCTCTGGCTGATTCCCGGATTGGCCTCGATCAGCACCAGCGCGCCGAATTGCGGCGGCGAAATTTCCGCCCCGCCGACGACATGCTTGAAGTCCTGGAAGACCGCGACCTGGGCGCAGCGCAGATTGAACCCGATCAGATCGGGCAGGTCGCCGAGATCGATGCTCTCGTCTGAAGCGGAGCTTGCCATCGCGGCGCCCTGGTATGTCAGCCGATACGGACGGTCAGGTCGCTGACGCCGTCGACATGGACCACGATCTCGTCGCCCTTGACCACCGCGCCCACGCCGGCGGGTGTGCCGGTAAAGATCAGATCACCCGGTTCAAGCCGCATCAGGCCGGACAGGTAGGAAATACTTTCCGGGACGTTCCAGATCATGTCCTTGATGTCGCCGGATTGCTTGGTTTCGC
>JAZFSB010000359.1:0-5576 GCA_036445935.1 Alphaproteobacteria bacterium
ATGCTGGAAGACCAGGCAAACCCGGAAAGCTAGAGCATTTTCCGATCTAGCGGAGCCGGCCCACTCCCCCACCCGGCCACCCCAAGGATGATGGCCTAAGGGGTGGCCGGGGGGGGGGGTGGGCCGGTGCGCTTCCGCATGAGCGGAAAACGCTCTACCCGTCAGGTGAAAGCTAAACCTCCGTTGGCGGCGAGCGATTGGCCGGTCATGTATTCGGCGTCGTCCGAACACAGGAACAGAATGAACCCGGCATATTCCTCCGTCGTTGCCTGGCGCGGCAGCGCCTGCTGCTTGGCGAGGTTCTGGAACATCGCGCCCGATACCGACGGGCGTTCGATTTCGGTCTCGACCGCGCCCGGCCAGAACAGGTGCACCGTCACGTTATAGGGGCCGAGCTCGCGCGACATCGACCGCGTCATGCCGATCAATGCCGACTTGGAGGTGATGTAGTGCAGGTAGTTGGCGCGCCCCGTCGGCACCGTGGTTGAGGCGACATTGATGATGCGGCCCCATTTGGCCTCCATCATCGCCGGCACGACGGCGCGCGAACAGAAGAACGCGCCGTTGATGTTGACCCGCATCGCGGATTCCCATTCCTCGACCGGCAGTTCCCAGAACGGGGCTATGGTGATGCGCGAGAAAATCGCCGCGTTATTGATCAGGCAATCGATCCGGCCGAATGCCGACAGGGTCGCCGCCGCCATCTCGTTGGTGGAGTCTTCGACCGACACGTCGGTTTCGACAGCCAGCGCGCGGCCGCCCTTTTGCTCGATTTCCTGGACCACCCGGCGCGCGTTCTCCGCGTTGATCTCGGCGATCACCGGGATCGCGCCCTGGGCGGCGAATTCATGGGCGTAGGCCCGCCCGAGCCCCTGGCCACCACCAGTAATGATGACCACCCGCCCCTTGAGGCTCGGATAAATAGCAGTTGGCACGGCGTCCCTCCCTGTTCGGTTTGTCAGTGTCCGACAATGGCACGAAATCGACCAGCGCAAAACGGCGGGCGGATAGGGCTCACGGTTACTTGAGTGTGGGGTTAACTAAGAATTAAACATGCCTGATATATCAAAATAAATGGCGTTAAATCCTACGCCATAATAAAGAATTCATCCGCGACTTTATCGTTGTCTCTAGGAGGAATTTCGAAATGGCACAAGTAGCAATGGCAGGAAATGTTTCCGATAAGGCCATGGTTCCGGCTGCATTATTGTGTTTCTTTCTTGGTGTGCTGGGAATTCACCGGTTTTATGTTGGTAAAATCGGCACGGGCATTCTTATGATCCTGACGTTGGGCGGGTTGGGGATCTGGTCCCTGATCGACCTGGTGATGATTATCGTCGGTTCGTTCAAGGACAAAAGCGGCCTGCCGCTGCAACGCTAGTGGTCTGAATTAGACCACGAGGCTGGGAATGGCTCTTAACGTCCCCCCCGAGACGGAGAAGTCGACGAAAAGCTACGGCGCCGCCGTTTCGCTATGCGGTGTGTTTGGCACCGTTGGCATTCATCATTTTTATCTGGGTAACTGGCTGCACGGGCTGTTCGATCTGGGGCTGTTCATTTCGTTTCTTGGCCTGTACGCGGCCGATTTTATCCTGCTCGCCGTATTCGTTCTGGTGGTCGACGCGCTGCACACTTTGCAGGTGTTCTATAAGCTGATCGTCGGCGAGCAGCGCGACGGCGCGGGCCGGCTGGTGACCTACCGGTGACGGTCGCCGCCGGGCGTATTCCCTAAACCGATCCGCCTTGCTGAATTGCCCGCCACACGCGGAGTGGCGTTGTGGGCATGCGGACGTCGTCGACGCCGTAATCCCTTAGCGCATCGACGACCCCGTTGGTGATGCAGCCGGGTGCGGGCGTGGTGCCGGCTTCGCCGCCCGAACGCACGCCGAGCGGGTTTTCGGTGCAGGGCTCGATATGGGTCGCGGTGTTGAAGCTCGGCATGGTGTCGGCGCGGGGCAGGGTGTAATCCATGAGGGAGGCCGCCAGCGGCTGACCGGTTTCCGGGTCCCACAGATAATCCTCGAACAATGCCTGGCCGGCGCCCTGCGCGATGCCGCCGTGGATCTGTCCATCGACGATGATCGGGTTGATGACGCGCCCCACGTCATCGACCGTGGTGTAGCGCTCAAGCGCGACATGGCCGGTCTCGGGGTCGATCTCGACCTCGCAGATATGGGTGCCGTAGGGAAAGGCCGGGCGGTGCATGACGTTCTCGGTGCCCTCGGCGAGCGGGCCGGAAAGCTCTTCCGGCAGGTCGTCGCGATCTTCTATCGCGCGGGCGAGCTCGAACAGCCCGATCGCGCGGTCGGTGCCGCGAATGGTGAAACGACCGTCGGCGAAGTCGATGTCGCCGGTGGCGGCTTCCAGCACGTGACCGGCGAGCTTGCGGCCGCGCTCGATCACCAGATCGGCGGCCATCATGATCACGTTGCCGGCCATGCGCATCGAGCGGCCCGAATGCGAACCCCCGCCGGCGAGGACGAAATCGGTGTCGCCCTGACGGATGCGCACGCTTTCGAACGGCACGCCGAGACATTCGGCGGCGACCTGGGCGAAGCTGGTTTCGTGGCCCTGGCCGGTTGACTGGGTGCCGACCACGACATCGACGCGTTCTTCCGGCGCGACCGTGATGTCGGATCGTTCCAGCGGCGCGCCGAGCGAGCTTTCGACATAGCATGCGATGCCGAGTCCGCGCCGGAGCCCGCGCGCTTCCGACTCCGCGCGCCGCGCCGCGAACCCGTCACAGTCGGCCATCGCCAGCGCACGATCGAGACAGGTCGGGTAGTCGCCGCTGTCGTAATTCAGCCCCAGCGGGTTGGCGAACGGCATCAGGTCAAGCGTGATCAGGTTGCGCCGGCGCAGTTCCAGCCGGTCGATGCCGAGCTCGGCCGCCGCGCTGTCGACAATCCGCTCCAGCGCGTAGATCACTTCCGGCCGGCCGGCGCTGCGATAGGGGTTGGTCGGCACGGTATTGGTGAACACGCCACGCGCACGCACGGTGGCGCACGGGATTGCATAGGGGCCGGTGATCAACTCGGAGCCCTTGGACAGCGGGGTGAAGCTGATCGTATAGGCGCCGATATTGCTGATATTGTCGGCCCGCATGGCGAGGAAATGCCCCTCGTTGTCCAGCGCGAGTTCCAGCGTGGTCACCAGATCGCGGCCCTGGAAGTCGGTGAGAAACGTTTCGGTCCGGTCGGTCGTGTGGCGCACCGCGCGGCCCAGCCGGCGCGCCGCCCACATCACCATCGGGGCTTCCGGATAGACCCGGTTGCGGGTGCCGAAATTGCCTCCGGCATCCCACACCGCGACCCGTACCTTGTCGTTGTCGACCTTGAACATCTTGGCGAGTTCATTGCGGTGTCGCACCACGCCGCCGGCGCCGCCGAACACCGTATAAGTCCCGGTCGCCTCGTCCCAGGAGCCGATCACGGTACGATTTTCCAACGGCACGCCGGAATTGCGCGGGATGTGATAGCGCCGCTTCACAACGTGGGCGGCGGTGGCGAAGGCAGCGTCGGTCGCCGCCACGTCGCCCATCACGGTATCGAGGCACACATTGGCGCCGGCCTTGTCCCAGACGACGGGCGACGACGGATCGGTCGCTTCGGCGGTGTCGGTAACGGACGGCAATGCCCGGTAGTCGACGATGACCTGTTCGGCCGCGTCGCGGGCTTGCGATTGCGTTTCGGCGATGACCATCGCCACGGCGTCGCCGACATAGCGTACTTCGCCCGCGGCCAGCGGATAATGCAGGCCGAGATAGACCTTGGACCAGTCCGCCGCCGTCATGCCCAGCGCGCCGTCGCCGGTGGGCACGGCGTTGTGGATCATCGGGTTCATGTTGTCGGCCTGCCAGTCGGCGCCGGTGAGAACCGCGATCACGCCCGGCAGAGCGGTGGCGGGCGAAACATCTATCGATTCAATCGCCGCAGGGGCATGGGGCGCGCGCAGGATGACGGCATGGGCCGCGCCCGGCACCGGGATATCGTCGGTATAGCGGCCCTGGCCGGTAAGCAGCCGCTGGTCTTCGTTGCGCAGGAACGGTTGGCCGATTTTGGCTTCCGTCATTCCGGTCTCCCTCTTTTTTGCTGGTTGGGCGTAAAGTTACGCGTTGGACCCGTGTGCGGCAAGCCGTGGCGGCGCTGGGAAATGCGCGTTAGTTTGGTCGGCAAAACGGAGCGGGATATTGCAGGATCACGGTGGACAATTGCATGAACTGGCGCGCCGGGCGCTCGCCTTGTTGCGCGCCCAAGGCGTCGCGGACCAGGATGGGGCCATTATCGCGACGCTGACCACCGCCGATGGCGCGGCGCTGGAAATTTCCTGTTCCGGGCCGGACCTGCCCGGCGACGTGCCGGAACCGGTCGCGGATTACCAGATGGTCTCCGTCCAGCAAGCGGGCTGGCAGGGCGCGTATCGGCTGGTGGTGCGCGCGCCGCTGGTGGTGTTCGATCTATGCTGGAATACGGGCGAGCCGCTGCGCATCATGGGATTCAGCCGGGGCGACTGGGAAAGCGAACTGACGGAGGCACGGTCATGATCGGCACGACCTGGCGGCGCGAACAGGGGCTGAAGGACGCGCTATTGCGCGAGGTGCTGCGGGAGGCCGGGCATGAGACCATCCCGCTTTTCGGCAATGAAACGCCGGAGCTCGCGGACAACAAGAAACGCACCTATGCGTTCGGCGCCGATCGCGACGGGCCAGTGGCGGCGGTGCGCACCGCGCCAGAGGATCCCGCCGCCGCCGCTTATCTGATCAAGCAAAAGGCCCGCGAGCTAGGCGCCGATCTGGTCGGCGTCGCGCGGCTTGCGCCCAACATGGTCGATTACGATGTCGCTTGCGATTTCGAGTCCGTGATTTGTCTTGCCGTGCATGAGCGTTACGAAAAGGTGCTCGACGGGCCGCGCGGGGTCGAGGCCGAAACCTACAGCGTCTATTACCAGTGCGCCCGCATCGCGACCGAGCTCGGCGAATTCGTGCGCGGGCTCGGCTGGGATGCGCTGGCACACCATAACGGCGGGACTTACGTTCAGGCGGTTCCGGCGATGTATCACGCGGGCTTCGGCGAACTTGGCAAGCATGGCAGCCTGATCAATCCGCAATATGGGGCGAGTTTCCGCCCCAGCTTCGTCACCACCAGCCTGCCGATGGAGTGCGATGCGCCGCTCGATTTCGGGGTGCAGGATTATTGTCTCAAGTGCAATTTGTGTTCCAACAACTGCCCGGGCGCGGCGATCCCGAAGGACTTCATCACCACCGACGGGCACCGCCGCTGGCTGACCGACATGGAACGCTGCTATCCCTATTCACGACTGCGTGCCGATTACTGCCATATCTGCGTCGATGCCTGCCCCTATATTCACAAGGAAAACCGGGTGGACGAGACCAAGGGCATCTACAAATCCTTCATGCAGGCCCGCAAAAAGGCCGGCTACCGCACGCCCAAGAGCGCGGCCAAGACGTAGCAGCCTTACCCGTTCAATTCGACCACGTCGCCGGCGCGGGTGCGGCCCTGGGCGCGGTATTGGCCGATCTTTTGCAGCAGCGGCGCGTCGGTGATGGAATAGAGCAC
>JAZFSB010000360.1:0-2070 GCA_036445935.1 Alphaproteobacteria bacterium
TCCGACGACAGTCATGGCCGGGGGAACACCGCGACCGGCCGAATTGTTATACGGGCAGCGCATGTCGGCACGGCTGGCGGTTTTCTGCCAGGCGGCTTCCGAGCACTTGCGCATCGCCGCCCGCGCCCAGCATCTGGAGCGCTGGAAGCTGCCGCGCTCGGCCTATCCGACGGGCAAGTCCGGCTATTTTCGCTGGCGCAACGAGCAGAAAAGACGCCATGGCGCGCGAGCTAGCGAACTGATGGCCGAGGCCGGATACGATCGCGACGATCGCGCTCGCGTGGAAAGTCTGGTCCGCAAGGAGCAATTGAAGCGCGATCGGGAGGCACAGGCGCTGGAAGTTGTTGTCTGTCTGGTTTTCTTGGAGCATTACATGGCCGCGTTCGCGGCAACGAAAGACGAGGCTGACATGACCGGCATTATCGCCAAGACCTGGCGCAAAATGTCGGACGCCGGCCACGCGTCGGCGCTGGCGCTGGCCTTCCCGCCAGAACTTGCCGCGCTCGTCGATAAAGGTGTCAAGCAGGCGGAATCATCCTGATCCTGCGGATGGGCATGCGCTGAACCAAGCGTGTAGAGCAGTTTCGACCAATGCGGCGTCAATCGACCCGCCCCGCTGCCGAACAGGAACAGATGTCCGAACTGAAAATCGAAACGCATCGCCTTCAGGCAGGCGAGGGCATCCCGAACAATCGCTTTCCGCTTGTCGTTTATCGTGGCGCTCTTTCGGGCGCCTCGTTCAGTCCCGAGGGGTGTGCAACGCTTTTTCGTCAAAACGGCTGGCAGGGGACGTGGCTGAACGGCGTCTTCTCCTACTGGCACTATCATTTGCGCTCCCACGAAGTGCTTGGCTGCGTGGCCGGGAGCGCCCGTGTCGGTTTTGGCGGAGATCATGGGATAGCGACTGATTTCAACACCGGCGACGTTATCGTGATCCCGGCTGGCGTCGGTCACAAGCGTTTGTCGCAGCGGCCCGGTTTTCTGGTCGTGGGAGGTTATCCGCCCGGTCAGAATGGCGCGATTGTCAGCGCCGGCGATATCGACCTTGAAACCGCGATCGGGGAAGCTATGGCGGTGCCGCTTCCAGCCTCGGATCCGGTGTTGGGAACGAACGGTGGATTGGCGGAAATCTGGCGGTAGAGGTTCAAGAAGCTTCGCCAATCCTTTGCTTGGAGGATGTACAGTCGCCACTGTTGGCGCGGCGACCGCCACCGGCGCCTATTGCGAACAGGGGCGTTATACCAAGGAGCGCTGATAATGACTCATAGAGACGGTTTACCAGGGTTTTCGGCCAGGAGCGTGGGCTGTGGTGATGCGGGGCATCATAAAGCCCGCGCAACGCCGTCCGAAGACCTTGGTAAAGCGCCGTTCCGGTCGCATGTGCGGCCCCTCGGAGGGCGACGGAAAGTCTTGACGATGGGCCACATCGCCCGCAACTTCCCTCCTACCCGAGGGACCGCGCATGCGATCTCTATGGGTCATTATCAGCGCTCCTTGGTATAAGCCCAATTCGGCGACAATCATGCGATTGCCGCGATCTCCTCGGCCGAAAGATTGCCCGGAACGATCGTGATCGGAACCGGATAACCGCCCGACCCCTTGGCGGCGATCGAGGAGACCAGCGGGCCGGGGCCTTCGGTTGATTCGCTGGCGCCCAGGACGAGAACGGCGATGTCTTCGTCCTCCTCGATCAGCGCCCGGACTTCTTCGGCTTTCACGCCCTCGCGGATCACCAGTTCCGGCTCGATATCGGAGGTCTGGCGGGCCATTGCCGCAAATCGCGCAAGCACCTCTTCGGCATTTTCCCGTGCCTCGGCCCGCATGACGTCTTCAACGCCGAGCCAGTGCTGAAAGTCGCCGGGCTCGATCACGAAAAGGATCGCCAGACCGCCATTGGTGTGCTCGGCCCGTTTGGCGGCGAAAGCCAGGGCCACCGGGCATTCCGGCGAATCGTCGATGACCACGAGGAATTTCCGCGTATGGCCTTTTTCTTGTGATCGTCTGGTCCGCATCATCGTTTCATGCTGCCATCGCGCGTCGCTGGCGGCAAGCGCTTAAGCCTGACGCCTA
>JAZFSB010000361.1:0-2125 GCA_036445935.1 Alphaproteobacteria bacterium
CCTTCACCGCATCCGCGTTCGGGATCACGATATCATCCGTCAACTCTGCTTCCTGCAACCCGGCGTCATAAACCATGTAAACCGGCCCGGTCGGTTCGGTCATCATGATCGAATAGGCGCGGGCGAATGAATCCGGTACGCCGTGGATACTGCCCGGCTGGTAGTCCCACTTGGTGTAATCCCGGATCGCCGAGCCTTGCGCGAAGGCTGTATGAATCCAGTCGATGAAGGGCCGGCGCAGCCCTTCGTCCATCGGGCCGGTCGCCCCGATCAGGAAGACCGGGCAGCGGTCGATATAGGCGTAATAGACGGCAAGCGGGGTGTGCAGCAGCCCGACCACGTTATGGGCTATGGCGGCCAGTGGCTTGCCGGTCGCCTTGGCGTAACCATGCGCCATCTGGACCGCGATCTTTTCATGGTTGCACAGCAGCATCGGCGGCTGGTTTTCGCCGTAATTGACCATGCTGTCATGCAGCCCGCGATAGCTGGCGCCCGGATTGAGCGGAACATAGGGAAATTCATAGGCCTTGATCATGTCGACGATGATGTCCGACTGATACCGCTGGTTCGCCTTCCGGATAAAATCGCCGTCACTCATGATTGCCTCGTCTTTCCTGGTTTGGCCCAAAATGTGGGGCGGAACCTAGCAACAAAGCGCACCGTCCGCCACCCGGCCTTCCCATATCGGGCGATGGTGAATATCATCGCGGCAACGCCGTTCGGCACAGCAATCGACCAAGGAGAAAACGTCAGTCATGGTGGAAAAATTCGGCATCGGCCAGCCCGTCCCGCGCACCGAGGATCCGCGCCTGCTTACCGGCGGGGGCAATTATCTCGACGATAACGCGCCGACCAACCTGGCGCGCGCCCATATCCTGCGCTCGCCCTATGCCGCCGCCCATATCCGCAAGATCGACACCAGCGCCGCCAAGGCCGCCCCCGGCGTGCTGGCGGTGCTCACGGCCGATGATTACGACGCCGATGGCTATGCCGCGCCGCAATGCACCCCCAAGCGCAAGACGCACGACGGCACAGCCATGTTCGAGCCCTATAACCGCCCGCTGGTCAAGGACCGGGTCCGCATGGTCGGTGATTACGTCGCCCTGGTGGTCGCCGAGACACTGGACCAAGCCAAGGACGCCGCCGAGCTGATCGAGGTCGATTACGACCCCCTGCCCGCTGTTTCCAACCCGTGGGAAGCCATCCAGGCCGGCGCGCCGCAAGTGTGGGACGACTGCGCCGACAATATCTGTTTCGTTCATCTGGTCGGCGACAAGGCGGCGACCGATGCGGCGTTTGAGACCGCCGACGTGGTGGTCAAGCAATGGCTGCCGGTCAATCGCAGCGCCCATGTCACCATGGAACCGCGGGGCGCGATCGGCGACTACGATCAGCGCTCCGGGCGCTGGACGCTTTATACCGGTTGCCATTACCCGTGGCAGATCAGGGACGAACTGGCGGAGAAGATTTTCAAGGTCCCGGCCCACAAGTTCTCGGTCAAGACCGGCGATATCGGCGGCAGCTTCGGGCTGCGCGGCGCCACCTATCACGAATATATCCTGGTGTGCTGGGCCTCGCGCCGGCTGGGGCGGCCGGTCAAGTGGATCGCCGACCGGTCGGAAGGCTTCATGAGCGACCATCATGGCCGCGACCAGACCTGGGACGGCGAAATCGCGCTTGATAAGAGCGGCAAGATCCTCGCCATGCGGGCCAAGAACTACTCCAACGTCGGCGCCTACCTGTCGAGCCGGGGCACCCTGCCGCCGGTCGCCAATCTCGGCACCGCGGCGGGCACCTATGACGTGCCGGCGATGCATATCGACGTCACCGCCGTCTATACCAACACCAACCCGATGTGCCCGTTCCGGGGCAACGGGCGGCCCGAGGCGTCCTACCTGATCGAGCGGCTGATCGACCTTGCCGCCGACGAGATGGACATGGACCCGGTCGAAATCCGCCGGATGAATTCGATTCCACAGGAGAAAATGCCCTACAAAACGGCGCTGGTGTTCACCTATGACAGTGGCGATTTCGACACCTCGATCACGCTGGCGCAGGACATGGCCGACTGGTCCGGGTTCAAAGCCCGGCGCGAAGACTCCGCCAAGCGGGGCCTGCTGCGCGG
>JAZFSB010000362.1:0-3971 GCA_036445935.1 Alphaproteobacteria bacterium
TCCAGCGCCTGGCCGCCGTCGCGCTCATCCAGCGTTTCGCCGACGCAAACAATCGCGATCAGCCCGTGCCGCAGGGCGGCCTCGGCCTTGGCCTTGACCAGGGCATCCCCTTCGTCGTGATCAGTGCGCCGTTCGGAATGGCCGACGATGACGTAGCTGCATCCCGCATCCGCCAGCATGGCGGCGCTGATATCACCTGTGTGGGCACCGGACTCCGCCGCGTGGCAATCTTGTCCGCCCAGCGTGATACTGCTGTTCGTCAGTGTCGCCGCAATCCTCGATACCAGGATCGACGGTGGACAGATCAAAATATCGCAACCGGGATCACCCTGGCCCTGACGCCGTTCAGCCAGCCCGCCCGCAAGCAAAGCGGCATCGGGTGCAAGCTTGTTCATCTTCCAGTTGCCGGCAATCAACGGACGCATTCAGATTTACTCCCAACGGTCAAAACCGCCTTGTTTCAAGGCCGTACCAGCCGGATTTCTAACATAATCAGCGAGTTCATTCCACGACGCGCCACGGTTTTGTGCGTTGCCCCCACCGCGCACGCTCCTTATGATGCCGGCCGCACGCGCCACTGGGTGGCGCACGCGAAATTTAGCGCTGGATAAAAGGCAAATCGATGATTGAGGCAATGCGAAGCAAGGCGGCCTCCTGGGTAGCCAAAATTCTCGCCTTTTTTCTGATCATCGCTTTCGCGGCCTGGGGCATCGAGGACATGTTCCGCGCCACCGAGCCCAATACCGAGGTCGCCACGATCGGCGATATCGATATCCCCCGCGATGAGCTCAATAATCAGTTCACGCGCCTGCTGCGCAATATGCAGGCACGGCTGGGGCCGAGCTTCACCACGGAGCAGGCGGTCCGAATGGGTCTGCTCGACCAGACCCTCGACCGGTTGGTCGATTCCCGCCTGCTCACGCTTGAGGCCAAACGGTTGGGGCTGGGCAGCGGCGAGGCGCTGGTGCGCCAGACCATCCTGGACAACCCGGAATTCCGGGGTCCAGGCGGCGGCTTTGACCCGCTGCGTTTCCGCGAGTCGCTGTCGCAGCAGGGCGTAAGCGAAGCGGGCTACGTGGAAATCCTGCGCGGCGACATCATGCGCACCCAGATCGCCAGCGCGCTGACCGCCGGCACCCGGGTTCCCAAGACGCTGGCTGATACGCTCTACCGCTATCGCAATGAACGGCGTCAGGCTGCCGTGGTTCTGCTGCCAGCCGGCAAGCCAGACGATATAGCAACGCCGACTAACGCGGAAATTACGGAGTTCCACAAGAAAAACCCGTCACTGTTCACCGCGCCCGAATATAGGAAGGTAAAGGTGCTGTATCTTGACCCCGACGTGGCGGCCAGGGAAATCCGTCCCGATCCCAAACGCGTGCGCGAGGAATTCGAATACCGGAAGGACACCATGTCGGTGCCCGAACGGCGGACGCTTGAACAGGTCCTGCTGCAGGACGAAGCCAAGGCGAACAAGCTGATCGAAGCGGTCACCGGCGGCCGCGATTTTCTAGAAGCGGCGAAAGAAATAGCGGGTGTGGCGCCGACCGCGCTCGGCACGCTGAGAAAACGCGATCTGCCCGAGGAATTAGCCGATGCCGCCTTTGCCATGGCCAAGGGAAAGCTCGGCGCGCCGGTCAAGTCTCCGCTTGGCTGGCACGTCATGCGGGCGACCGATATTCAGGCCGGCAAGACGCCTAAATTTGAGGACGTGCGGGCTGACCTTGCCAAGGGAATCGCCCGTGAGGCGGCTATCGACAGGCTTATCAAACAGACCAACAAGATCGATGACATGCTGGCCGGCGGCGGATCGCTCGCCGATGCAGGCGCCACCGTGGGCACGCGGCCGATCGCCGTTCCCGCCATCGCCGCCAACGGCACGGGCCCGGATCGCAGGCTGATAAAGGGCGTGCCCAAGGACCCCGAATTTCTCCGCACCATGTTCGGTCTTTCGGTCGGCGAGGTTTCCAGCGTGATCGAAACCCAGAATGGCGGGTTCTTCATCGTCCAGATCGACGCGATCACGCCGCCCGTTTTGCGCCCGCTTTCAAGCGTGCGGAAAGAAGTCGCCACCGCCTACAAATGGAAAAAGCTGGAAAGCGCCGCGGAGGCCCAGGCCCAGAAGCTGCTGGCGCGCGCGAAAGCGACCTCGCTCGCCGGCGCCGCCAAGGAAGCGGGCTTTGAGGTCAAACAGAGCAAGCCGTTCTCGCGCTTCATCCGTGACCCCACCTCGCCGGTTTCCGCCGAGCTCGCCGACATCCTGTTCGCCGCCAAGCGGGGCGATATCGTGACCGCGCCGGGCCCGGAAGGCATGGCGGTCGCGCGGCTCGAAAAGGTCATCGACGCCAGGCCCGGAACTAACGCGGCGGAAACCGAAAACCTCAACAAGGAACTCACCACCGCCATCGGTAATGACGCCATCGCCCAGCTGATCGCCGCGCTCCGCGTACAGTATCCGGTGACCATCAACCGCGCGGCCGTCGATATCGTGGCCGGAATAAGCGACAACTGATGCAGGCCGAGCCGGCGTTTTCCGCCTTCGCCGAAACATATGAGGCGGGCCGGCCGCAGGTCGTCTGGACCTCGCTGGTAGCGGATCTGGAAACCCCGGTCTCGGCGATGCTCAAGCTGGCCGATGGCACGCCAAACAGCTTCCTGCTGGAATCCGTTGAAGGGGGCGCCAACCGGGGCCGCTATTCAATCATCGGGCTCAGGCCTGACTTGATTTGGCGCTGCCGCGGCGACGCCGCCGAGATCAATCGCGTCGCCGACCAGGACGCCGATGCGTTCGAGCCATGCGAAGATGGCGCGCTCGCGTCCCTCAGGCGCATCGTCGAAGCTTCGCGTATCGAACTGCCCGAGGAACTGCCGCCGATGGCCGCCGGCCTGGTCGGCTATCTGGGCTATGACACGGTCGCGCTGATGGAAAAGGTGCCATCCACCCGGCCCGACCCGATCGACGTTCCCGACGGCCTGTTCGTCCGCCCGACCATCATGGCGATCTTCGATCTGGTAAAGGATATGGTGATCGTCGTCACCCCGGTCCGACCGCAACCCGATCTCACGGCCCAGGCGGCGCATGACTTGGCGATCGGCCGGCTGACCATCATCGTCGCCGATTTCAACGGGACCACCCCGCAGACGCGCGCGCCCGGCGCGCCGGGGCCCGACATGCCGGCGCCCGTATCGAACACCCCGCCCGACGATTACAAGGCGATGGTGAAAAAGGCCAAGGATTATATTTACGCCGGTGATGTCTTTCAGGTCGTGCTGTCGCAGCGCTTCAGCGTGCCTTTCACCCTGCCGCCCTTCGCGCTTTATCGCGCGCTGCGCCGCACCAACCCCTCGCCTTTTCTGTTTTTCCTCGATTTCGGCGGCTTCGCGGTGGTCGGTTCCAGTCCGGAAATCCTGGTCCGGCTGCGCGATGGCAAGGTAACGCTTCGCCCGCTGGCCGGCACCCGGCCGCGTGGCGCCACGGGAGCCGAGGATCGCGCACTCGCCGATGAACTGTTGGCCGACGAGAAGGAACTGGCCGAGCACCTGATGCTGCTGGATCTCGGGCGCAACGATGTCGGCCGGGTGGCCCGCATCGGCACCGTCAAAGTCACCGAAAAAATGCAGATCGAGCGCTATTCGCACGTCATGCACATCGTCTCCAACGTCGAGGGAGAGATCGATGCCGACAAGTACGACGCGCTGGATGCGATGATCGGCGGCTTCCCGGCGGGCACCGTGTCGGGCGCGCCCAAGATCCGGGCGATGGAAATTATCGACGAGCTGGAGCGCGAAAAGCGCGGCATCTATGCCGGGGCGGTCGGCTATTTCTCGGCCAATGGCTCGATGGATACCTGCATCGTGCTCAGGACGGCAGTGGTCAAGGATCAGGTAATGTATGTCCAGGCCGGCGCCGGCATCGTCGCCGACAGCGACCCGGACTCCGAACACCTGGAATGCCAGAACAAGGCGATGGC
>JAZFSB010000363.1:0-9166 GCA_036445935.1 Alphaproteobacteria bacterium
AGCGTCCCGACCACAGAAAACGACAATCGGATTGCCTGCTATGGCATCCGCATGAAGGAGGCCAGCGATCCCAGGTGCATCATCACAGCCCCTCCCCGTACACTTATTTGGGTCTCCAATACGGAAAAAATCACCGCGTAGAGGATGCCCATCGGCATCGGCCACGCCCGGTTCTACTTCTCCTTGGGTCGTTATTATTTTGAAATGAACGTGCTGCCCCGCGACGGCGGCCAGTTCACTGGACGACATCGGCGTCGCCGTGACGCTGTCGATCGTGGCGAACTGGTCGGCGGCGGATACCGTGCCGACGGTGGCGGCCAACGCGATGGCTGTAGCTGATAACAATGTTGTGATCCGCATGGATACACTCCCTATTACGGCGCTAAATGCACAGGCCCCCACTCACGCCTAGTGCCAACCGACGGGCAGAAATATGCAAGCAGTGGTGGTGGAGATAGTCAAGCGTTGAGGTAGTGGGACCGGAAGACAAAATGTCGCAGTCTTAGGAATGTTTTTCAAAGAGTATCAAGGGTCGATTTGGTATGAATTTCGCTATTTATTGGAGTTTTAGGGCAAAACTAGGTCGCCCTACGCCACAATATTCAAAATATAGGGTTGTGGGATTGAGGTTTACATATCGTTATCACAAAACCTTGATGAAATATCACGGAAAGGTGATAGATATTTACCGCGATCACCAAGGTTGCTTGGGCTGGCCCTGCTCGCGCCCACTTCACGGTGAATTTATCGGTTTGGTCTCCTAACCGGCCCCCGGAATGCCTATCATAGTAAGGCAGGAGGATTTTCATGACCGCGCAACTGACCCGTATCGATCTGCCCGAACCCAGGTCCGTCGACTTTTCGTCCCTGTCGCGGGACCGGCTTGAGGATATGGAGGCGGCTGGGCGCGAGGTGCTCGACTGCCATCGGGTGCTGGCCAAAACCAGCCACAACATCGTTGGCGAGGTGCTGCGCGATCAGGGCAAGTTCTATGAATGGAACCATTACCCCGAGGGTGACCTGTACGACCATATCACCCATGCGCAATTCTACTACCACGCCCATCCGCAGGAATTGCGTGGCGGTGAGCATGGCCATTTTCATACCTTCCTGCGCCCGCAAGGCATGCCCAAGGGCGTGCAGCCGGCGCTGGTGCCCGACCTGGTCCTGCCGGAAGGCGAGAATGAGGCGCTGAGCCATTTGATCGCGATTTCCATGGATCCAAGCGGCGTTCCCATCCGCCTGTTCACCACCAATCGCTGGGTGACGGGCGAGGTTTGGTACGCGGCCGACGACGTGCGTGCGATGCTCGATAGTTTCGAGATCGATCTGGCCCTTCCATCCTGGCCGGTCAATCGCTGGATCGGTGCGATGGTCCGGCTGTTTCGGCCGCAGATCGGCGCGCTGATCGACGCGCGGGACGGCGCGGTAGAGGCCTGGACGGGGGCGTACCCGGATCGCGACGTCTATGAGGACCGCGAGCTGGAATTAACCTCGGTGATGGATATAGACACCGATGCCCAGATTGCCGCGGTGTCGGCGGCGCTGGTGGCTTGAGTTTTTCTTACTTCGTTGCCTGCTTCAAATAAGCAATCAGATTGGCGCGGTCCGACGCTTTTTTGATTCCGGGGAAGGCCATGCGCGTGCGCTTGATCATTTTGCGCGGCTTGGTGATAAACGCGTCCATGGTCTTGTCGTCCCAGACGATCGCGGCCTTGATCATTGCCTTGGAATATTTGAACCCCTTGCCGGTGCCCGATGTGCGGCCGAACACGCCATTAAGGCTGGGTCCGATTTTTTTCTTGCCGGCTTTAAGCGAATGGCACGCCTTGCATTTGTTGAATACGCGCTTTCCCTTCGCGGGATCGGCGGCGGCGGCTTGTCCGGCCAGCGTCAGGGCTATGCCGCAGGCGAGCGCGGTGGCAAACAGGCGATTCATGAAGGGCTCCTTGAGACCAAATCGTTGTGTCAACTCGATCACATATAGGGCGGCGGGGCTATCGGTCAAATGCCCGCCACTCAATTACCGGCAAATAGCTGTAAAACAGGCGGGTTTCAGGAGTTTGCTTAATCGGGTGTTAACCCTTGTTTGCAAATAATTGCCGGTCCTAACCTTTTTGAGCAATGGGATTCGATTAAACATGACGCAAATGCTGACGCAGGCCGATGTTCAACGCCTGCTCGAAGATCCGTCTAGCGAACATCGCCGCGAAGCAGCCAAGAAAATCTCTGGCGCCTACAGCACCGATGCGCTGTCGTCGGAAGAACGCCAGATCGCCGAGGATATACTTGGCGTTATGGCGCGCGATGTGGAGACAAGTGTCCGCGCCGCGCTTTCTGAAAATTTGAAGAGCTTTTCAGGCCTGTCGCATGATATCGCGTTGACTCTGGCGGGCGATGTTGACGCGGTGGCATTGCCCATTCTCAGCTTTTCCGACGTGCTGACCGATGACGACCTGATCGAGATCGTACGCAGCGAGGGGACCGCCAAGCAGACGGCGGTGGCGAGTCGCCCGACGATTGGCGAGCGGGTTTCCGAAGCGTTGGTCGAAACCGAAAATTCTGAAGTCGTTGCCACGCTGGTTGCCAATGAAGGCGCTGAAATTTCGGAGAAATCCTACGCGAAGGTGCTCGATGATTTTGGTGACAACGAAGAAATCAACACCAGCCTGGTTAATCGCCATTCGGTGCCGGTTTCGGTCGTCGAACGGTTGATCAACCTGGTTTCCGAAAAATTGCAGGCCGAACTGGTGGGGCGTTACGACTTGCCCGATGGCGTTGCGCTCGACCTCATTATCCAGAGCCGTGAGCGTGCAACGCTGGGGATGCTTTCGCCCGAGGCTTCCATCATGGATGTCACCCAACTGGTGAATCAACTTCACGAAGCCGACCGCTTGACCCCCTCGATCATCGTGCGCGCGATTTGCATGGGTGATACCGAATTCTTCGACGTCGCGCTGTCGGTGCTGGCCCGCATACCGCTTGGGGCCGCGCGCGCGCTGGTCCATGATGCCGGAAACCTGGGTCTGCCCGCCGTACTCGATCGCGCCAATGTGCCCAAAGACCTGTTTCCGGTATTCGATGCCGCCGTCGCGGTCGCTAATGAGACCGAATATGATGGTGGCAGACATGACCGCGAACGATTCAGCCGGCGCATGCTGGAACGCATCCTGACCTGCATGGAAGATCCTGGCAGCGATCTTGGCGATGGCAATGCCGAATATCTGCTCAAGCGTTTTTCCGGCCTTGATGTGCCCGGCATGACGGAAGCCTGGCAGGTTGCCAGCTAAGATTTTTTCCGAATAATCCCCGGCGGCGTCCTGTCGCTGGACGATTCAAACCCTCGGCCGCGCGCGATGGCGCCATCGCCGAAACGCGCACGTAAATGATCGATCGCGTGCTCGACCGCCTTGGTGCGCGCGCCATCGGGGTCGGCAAGGTCCGGCGGGTCGGCTTCCACCGCGCTGGTGAAATTCGATAGCCCCACCCCGATCAGCCGAAACGCCGTGCCAGTTGCCTCGCGCGCCAGCAGGTCGGCGGCGTTGCGCCAGATGATTTCGGCAAGCTGAGTTGGGTGCGGCAGGGTTCGGCTGCGCGTCCGAATGCGAAAATCACCTGTCTTGAGTTTGAGCGTGATGACGTTGCCGGCGAGATCGGCTGCCTTGACGCGTGCCGCCACCTTTTCACAGAGCGGCCACAGCCGGGTTTCGAGATCGGCGCGGCGGACCAGATCATGGGCGAAGGTGGTTTCCGCCGACATGCTTTTCGGCGCGCTGGACGGGTCCACTTTCCGGTCGTCCTCGCCGCGCGAAAAATGGTACAGCCGCTGACCGATAGCACCATAGCGCCGGGTTAGCTCGGCTTCGGAGCGCGCGCGTAGCGCACCGATTTCGCGGAACCCGTCGGCCCGCAGCTTGCGCCGAAGCACGGCGCCTACGCCCCAGATGGTGTCGACAGGTTGCCGGTCGAGGAAGTCGAGTGTCTCGGCCCGGCCGATAACGGCGAACCCGCGTGGCTTGTCGAGGTCGGACGCGATCTTGGCGAGGAATTTGTTGTGGCTGAGCCCGATGGTCGCGGTGATGCCGATTTCATCCTCGATCCGCCCCACCAGCCGGGCCAGCGTGCGCGCCGGACTGCCGCCATGAAGCTTCTCGGTGCCGGACAGGTCCAGAAACGCTTCATCGACCGACAGCGGCTCGACCAGCGGCGTGGCCTGGCTCATGAGGACTCGCACCTCGCGCCCGACGCGCTGGTATTTCTCCATATCGGGCCGGATCACGACCGCGTCGGGGCAGAGCTCACGCGCCTTGAACATCGGCATCGCGGAATGGCAGCCAAAGCGCCGCGCCACATAACAGGCCGCCATGACCACGCCGCGCCCGCCGCCGCCGCCGACCAGGACCGGGCGGTCGCGGAGCGCCGGGTCGTCACGCTTTTCCACCGTTGCGTAGAACGCGTCGCAGTCGATATGGCCGATGGCAAGCTTATGCAATTCGTCATGGGAAATGACGCGCGTCGACCCGCAAGCCTGGCACGCGCTCGTGCCGGGTTCAGGGGTCAGACAGTCGCGGCAGAGAAAGCCCATGTGGCATGGCTCCCGCGGTGCGTGGCTCGCTTAGGCGAATCCGTATAGCCGCGCCGGGTTATCGACCAGGATACGCTGGCGGGTTGCGTCGTCGGGCGCGATCTCGCCCAGCAGGTCGAGCAGCGCCCCTTCGTTGGGCACCCGGCCGGGGGTGAAGGTGTTGCCGTGCGGCCAATCGGTGCCCCAGATAATACGGTCGGGGGCGGCCTCGATCACCGCGCGGGCAAACGGGATGACGTCCTTGAACGGAATGCCGTCGGGCACGTTGGCGACCGGCGTGCCGCTGATCTTGTCGACGCTGCAGATCTTGGTCCAGAACTTGTCATCGCGCAGCAGGTCGAGTACCAGCTGGAAGGCGGGCTGATCGATCCCATCGGCCGGGTCGATGCGGCCCATATGGTCGATCACCGTGGTTATCGGCAGCTCGCGGACGAAAGCCTCGTTGGCCAACAGATGGTCGGGCTCAATATGCAGGTCGAACGACCAGCCAAGCGGCGCCATGCGTTCGATTGCGTGTTCGATGGTCTCCCGGCTTCCGGCGCGGTCCGACATCAGCGAAAAGCGCGCGCCGACCACGCCGGCGTCATTGAGCCGGCTCAGTTCTTCGTCGGGCGTGGTCTCATCGAAACTGACGACCGCCCGCAGACGGCCATCCGATCGTGCAACCGCGTCCAGGATCGGTGAATTATCGAAACCGTGCGCTGTCGGCTGCACCGCGACGCCCCGGCTGAGTCCGGTAATTTTCTGCATCTCCCAATAATATTCGATCGGCCCGGCTGGCGGTTCGTAGCGGCGCGTCTCGGCATAGGGAAACTTGTTGGGTGGGCCGAACACATGGAAATGCGTGTCGCAGGCGCCGTCAGGCAGCGTCCAGCGCGGCGCGCGCGGGTTGGGATCAAAGGGAAGCGCGACGCGGATCGGTTTTGCCATCGGGGTGTTCCAGGAATGTGGTTGCGTATGCGGATGCCAGCATACCCCGAATGGATATTCCCGTCGCCCGGGTGCTTGCCCGGCCGGCCGTCTTGCCCGATTATCATTAGCGTTACTTATAAAATAAGGTTTTGGGAGACGGGACGGGTGGCCAAACCAGCGAAGAGCATAGATTTTTTGCGTGCGCTGGAAGTGTTCGTGGCGGTTGCCGAGCACCGTAGCCTGACCGCGGCGGCGACGACGCTGGGGATAACGCAATCGGCGGTGTCGCAACTTCTCAAGCAGCTTGAGGGTGAGTTAGGCCAGGAACTGGTCGACCGCGCTGTACGCCCGGTCAACCTGACCGCCGCCGGCGTTGCGCTGCGCACCCGCGCGGTCCAGCTTCTGGCCGATGCCGCCCAGGCGCGGTCCACGGTCCGTGATATCGCGCGCGGCGCGCTACCGCATTTGCGCATCGCCGTGATCGGTTCGCTGGCCGGCACCCTGATTCCGCCGCTGGTGTCGGCGCTGTGTGACCGGCTGGAGGTACACCGGGTCTCGGTCTGGCGCGGGCTGGCGACGACCGATGAGAACGCGCTGATCGCCCGCGACGTCGATATGCTGGTGACCTCGGACCCGCTTTACAATATCGACGGGCTGGACCGGTTCGAGCTATTCAATGAACCCTATCTGGTGGCGATGCCGCCGGGCGAAATGCCGGGCGAGGCTGATCGCTCGCTGGCGGCGCTCAGCCAGCGCCTGCCGCTCATCCGCTATACCAGGCGCACCCAGATTGGCTGGGCGATCGAGGGGCATCTCAAGCGCCTCAAGCTCGACCTGTCGGACCGGCTTGAATTCGACAGCGCCGAGGACGTGATCGCGATGGTCGCCGCCGGACGCGGCTGGGCGATCACGGCGCCATCGCATGTCGTTCAGGGGCTGCGGATTGGCGATGCGCTTGATACCGCGCCACTGCCCGGCCCCGGCATGCGGCGCGGCGTCAATCTGGTGGTCCGCTCCGGCGAACTCGGCCGGGTGCCGGGCGAGGTCCGCGTGCTGTGCGCCGAAGTGCTGCATCGCGATTTTCTGCCGCGGCTGGCCCGCGCCATGCCATGGCTCGGCGACAGTTTCGTCGTGGGCAAACCTGATTGAAAAACGAAAAGGAAAAATAATCCATGCGTCATCGCGATACCGGCGTTCTGCTTTACGATGAAGCTCGGGCGACTCCGGGCTTTACTTTGGTCGTACCGCTGGTCGGCCGCGAGGCCTATCTGATCGGTATGCGGGGCGAGGTGCTGCACAACTGGCGCTTTCCGTTGACGCCCGGCAATTATGGATACCTGTTGCCGAACGGCAATTTGCTGTGGTCCGGACGCACCACCGAGGGACCGCCGCTCAGGCGCGGCAAGGGCGGCTTGATGCGCGAATATGACTGGGATGGCAACGTGGTCTGGGAATATATCGATCACGGCCAACACCATGATTTCCGCCGCCGGTCAAACGGCAACACCATCTATATCGGCTGGGAAGCACTTCCGGACGACGCCGCCCGCCGCGTCAAGGGCGGTATCCCGGGCAGCGAAAAGGACGGCGTGATCTATGGTGATTATGTCCGCGAGGTAGACGCGTCCGGCGCGACGGTCTGGGAATGGCATTTCCATCTCGACGAGGATATCGAAGCACATGAACTGATCGCTGTCTGCGACCGCGAGGAATTTGCCCACGCCAATGCCTGCTTCCCACTGGAAAACGGCGACGTGCTGATCAGCTTTCGCCGCACCCACACGCTGGCCATTATCGATCGCGAGACCAAGAAATTCCGTTGGATGAAGAAAGACGTGATGTGGGGCACCACGCACGACGTGCAGATGCTGGAGAGCGGCAATCTGCTGTTCTTCGCCAATGGCATCTATACCCCGCTCAACCCGTTCTCGAGGGTGATCGAACTCGATCCCGCGACCGGCGAGGAGGTATGGGACTATCGCGGCCGGCCGAGTTGGACCTTCTTCAGCCCCAACATTTCCGGCGCGCAACGCCTGCCATCCGGCAATACGCTGATCTGCGAAGGCCAGATGGGACGCCTGTTCGAAGTGACGTCTGACGGCGACATCGTGTGGGAATATGTTTCGCCCTTCTTCGGACCCTATAACTGGTTCGGGCTGGAGCGCGGCGGATTTGGCAATTCAGTTTTTCGTGCCTACCGCTACGCCGCCGGCTCGCCGGAAATCGCCGGCCGGATCGGCGCGCCGTACGGGCCTTGATGTTTGTGTTTTACAGCGCGGGGCGGCGCAATAAAGGGGGAGAGCAGTCATGGATCTGAATATTAAAGGTCGAACCGCGTTGATTACAGGTGCGTCGCGGGGCATCGGCTTGGCGATAGCGAAGACGCTGGGAGCGGAAGGATGCAACCTGCATCTCGCCGCGCGCAGCGAGGAAGGCCTGCGCGCGGCAGCGGATGAGATCACCCGAGCGCATGGCGTCAATGTCGCCATCCATCCGAATGATCTTTCACGGCCCGAGGCGGTTGTGGCGCTGGGTCAGGCCTGCGCCGATGTGGATATTCTGGTGAACAATGCCGGCGACATTCCAACCGGGACGCTCGAGGGGATCGACAGCGCCACCTGGAGACAGGGTTGGGATCTGAAGGTGTTTGGCTATGTGGATCTGACCCGCGCCATCCTGCCCCGCATGCAGGCCCGCAAGAGCGGTGTGGTTGTCAACGTTATCGGAGCCGCCGGGGAAGGGGCCAACCCCAACTACATCGCGGGCTGCATGGGCAATGCGTCGTTGATGATGTTCACGACCTGTCTGGGTGGAGAAAGTATCCGGCATGGGGTTCGCGTTGTTGGGGTGAACCCGGGGGCTACAATGTCGGACCGTCATCTCGATCACATAATGGCGCGTGCCGAAAAAAAGCTTGGTGACGCCAACCGGTGGCCCGAGCTGGAAGCGATCAACCCGTCGGGCCGCGCGTCCACGGTAGAGGAAATCGCGGATGCGGTTGCTTTTTTGGCATCGGACCGTGCCTCGCATATCACCGGGACGACCCTGCGGATCGACGGGGGCGTGCACAGTCATTACTGGCGGTAATGCGTTTTCGGCTTCCGCGGTATCGCTCCGTTAGATCGGAAAACGCGTCAATTCGTTGGTCCCGCGACGACGCCGGCATTTTTCAGCTCCGTGAGCTCGCTATCGCTGAAGCCAAATTCGGCCAGCACCTGGTCGGTATCGCCGCCATATTCCGACAATGCCGTCCAGCCATCGGTCGGCGTGCGCGACAGGGCGAAGGGTTGACGCAGGATATTGAAATCGCCATCGGTCGGTGTCTCGACCTTTTGGGCAAGCTTCATGTGCCGTACCTGAGGGTCTGAGAACGTCTGGTCGATGGTAAAGATCGGGCCGGACGGCAAGTCGTATTCGGCTAACCGCTGGAGCATCTCCTCGGTGCTGTAGGTTTTTATGCGCGCCGAGATCAAGTCATTGCATTCCTTGCGGTGAGCCATGCGGGCCTCGCGCGTGTTGAAGCGGGGATCATCGACCGCTTCCTCACATTCGATCGCCTTGCACAATGCAGGCCACATTGGCGGCATGATCGAAACGTTCACATAACCGTCCGAGGTCTGATAGGCGTTGGTGGGCACGCCGGTCGGGTGCTCGTTACCGACTTGCGCG
>JAZFSB010000364.1:0-5992 GCA_036445935.1 Alphaproteobacteria bacterium
TTCGCCGTGCTGCTGGCCGATGATCTGGTCATGTCCGATACGCCGTGCCTGAAGCAGATGACCGATATTCACGCCGATATCGGCGGCAATCTGGTGGCGGTCATGGATGTGCCGCGTGAGCACACCAACCGTTATGGCGTGCTTGAAGTGGGGGCGGAAAAGGACACGTTGGTTGAGGTAAAGGGGTTGGTCGAGAAGCCCGATCCGGCGGACGCGCCGTCTACCCTGTCGGTGATCGGCCGCTACATTCTTATGCCGGCGGTCTTCGAGCACCTGGCGCGCATGGAACGCGGCGCCGGCAATGAGATCCAGCTCACTGACGCGATGGCGAAAACCATCGGGTCCGTTCCGTTCCACGGCCATAGGTTCGAGGGGCGGCGTTTTGATTGCGGCGACAAGGTCGGGTTTTTCGAGGCCAATGTCGCTTTCGCTCTCGCCCGGCCGGAACTGAAAGATCAGATCGCCCAGGTTCTCCGGTCCTATGTGTGATAACCGCGCGCCGCGTCAAGATTAAGTATCACGGGAGTAAGTCGGCATGAAGATCGGAATGGTGGGTACCGGCTATGTCGGGTTGGTCTCGGGAACCTGTTTCTCGGAATTCGGTGTCGAGGTGGTCTGCGTCGATAAGGACGCCGACAAGATCGATCGGCTCAGGGCGGGCGAGTGCCCGATCTATGAGCCAGGGCTGGAAAGCTTGCTCGACTCCAACGCGCGATCGGGCCGCCTGCGATTCAGCACCAGGCTTGATGACGCGGTATCCGGCGCGGACGCGGTGTTTATCGCCGTTGGCACACCGAGCCGACGCGGTGACGGTCATGCGGATCTTTCCTATGTCTATGCGGCTGCCGAGGAAATCGCGCATGCGCTGGATCGCTACACGGTTGTGGTGACCAAGTCGACGGTTCCGGTTGGCACGGGACGTGAGGTGGCGCGCGTCATTAATGACGCCCGTCCCGACGCCGAGTTCGATGTCGCCTCCAATCCCGAATTCCTGCGCGAGGGCTCGGCGATCAACGATTTCATGCGCCCCGACCGGGTGGTGATAGGCACCGATTCCGACCGCGCCGCGGATGTGCTTCGCGAGCTTTACAGGCCGCTGTTCCTGCTCGAGACGCCGATCCTGCTGACCACGCTGGAAACCGCCGAACTGACCAAATACGCCGCCAATACGTTTCTTGCGACCAAGATCACCTTCATCAATGAAATGGCTGATCTGTGTGAAAAGGTTGGCGCCAACGTGCAGGATATCGCGCGCGGCATCGGGCTTGACGGGCGGATCGGCAACAAGTTTCTGCATGCCGGTCCTGGCTATGGCGGTTCCTGCTTTCCAAAGGACACGCTTGCGCTGGTCCGCACGGCGCAGGACTACGGCGCGCCCATCCGCATCATCGAGACCGTGGTCGATATCAACGACCGACGTAAGCGGAAGATGGCGGGCAAGATCATTGAAGCATGTGGCGGCTCGGTTGCCGGCAAGACCATTGCCGTGCTTGGTCTTACCTTCAAGCCCAATACCGACGACATGCGCGACAGCCCCAGCCTCGCCATCGTACCGGCATTGATCGAGGGCGGCGCCACGGTTCGGGCCTATGATCCGGAGGGTATGAAGGAAGCCGCTGACAGTCTCGACGGCGTCGATTTTCGCGACGACCCCTATGACACCATGGCGGACGCCGACGCGCTGGTCATCATCACCGAATGGAACGCGTTTCGCGCGCTCGATCTGAAGCGGGTGAAACAGCTGATGAAGCAGCCGCTGCTGGTTGATCTGCGCAATATCTACCAGCCGGAAGAGATGCTCCGGGCCGGTTTCACCTATCACAGTATCGGGCGAGCACCAGTTCTTGGCGGAGACATCTCATGAGCGGGCATAAGCTGAACCCAACGATCCTGCGCGAATATGATATTCGCGGCGTCATCGGCGAAACCCTGACCATGGATGATGCCCGCGCCATTGGCCGTGCCTTCGGGACCATGATCGCCAAGGCCGGTGGTGAGACGGTCTGCGTCGGGTTTGATGGACGGCTGAGTTCGCCCGAACTTGAATCCATCCTGGTGGAAGGGCTGGTTTCCTGCGGGCTGCATGCGATCCGGGTAGGGCTCGGCCCGACGCCGATGCTCTATTTCGCCGTCCATAGCTATGGGGCAGATGCCGGGATCATGGTGTCGGGTTCGCATAACCCGCCGGAATATAACGGCTTCAAGATGATGTATGGCAAGGCGCCGTTCTATGGTGAGGATATCACCCGGTTGGGCGGGATCGCCGCCGCCGGCAATTTTGTCGAGGGCGAGGGACGACACAGTGTCCGCCCGGCGCTGGAAAATTATGTCGCGCGGGTTGCCGCTGATTATGGCGGCACGAAGCCGCTCAAGGTTGCATGGGACGCCGGCAACGGCGCCGCCGGCGAGGCGATGGAAATGCTGTGCCAGCGTCTGCCTGGCACACATGTGCTTCTGAACGAGAAGATCGACGGCACTTTTCCGGCGCACCACCCGGACCCGACTGTGCCCGAATGCCTGGAGCAGCTTCAGGCGACGGTGCGCGCCGAAGGCTGCGATCTGGGACTTGCCTTCGACGGCGACGGCGACCGCATAGGGGCGATCGACGGTCAGGGCCGTATCATGTGGGGTGATCAGCTCATGGTGCTGCTGGCCGATGACGTTTTGCGGGAATTGCCCGGCTCCATCATCATCGCCGACGTCAAGGCCAGCCAGACCCTGTTTGATGAGATCGCGGCCCGGGGTGGCAAGCCGCTGATGTGGCGCACCGGACATTCGCTGATCAAGGCCAAGATGGCCGAGACCGGCGCGCCTCTGGCCGGTGAGATGAGTGGCCATATCTTTTTCGCCGACCGCTATTACGGCTATGACGACGCGCTGTATGCCGCGGTCCGGCTGCTCGGCTTCCTGGCCGGTCAGGACCGGACGCTTGCCGAATGGCGCGATTCCCTGCCGCAGCCGGTTAATACGCCGGAACTGCGCTTTCCGTGCGACGACACGCGCAAGTTCGAAGTCATCGAGGAGGTTGGCGCGCGGCTCGCCAGCGCCGGCGCCGATGTCAACACCATCGACGGGCTACGCGTCAGTACCCGGGACGGGTGGTGGCTGCTGCGCGCATCCAACACGCAGGATGTACTCGTCGCGCGCTGCGAAGCACGTGACCAGGCCGGGTTGGACCGGCTGCGTGAGGCGTTGGTGGCGCAGGTCAGCGCCAGCGGGATCGAACCGCCGTCGTTTTAAAGGCTGTCCTTTTAAAAGGATTCTACCGGTCGCCTACCGCGGTGGGCCCGCCGGTGGGGATTGCGACGCAGGTCACATTTTTCCGCTTCAAGGTCTTGCAGGCGGCATCGGCGCGGGTTTCCGACAGCCCGACGAGTTGGGCGCGGAACAGCCTGTCACTGCCGGACAGGAACGGGGTCACGGATATGCGGGCGCCGCCCAGTACCGGCGCCAGCCGCGCCGCGCGGTTGGCGGCAAGATGGGCTGGCGCGAAACGCTCGAAGGCGCCGACCTGGATAGCCCAGTCATCGCGATCCGCCCCGTCATTGATGGTGGCCGTCGCGATCGGCGCAATCTGGACCGGGCGCGGCACGGCACGGGCCGACCTGGAGCGCCACGGCGCGATGCGGGCAACCTTCAGCGGCGGGTTGTCGCCGGCGCGAATGGCTTTGAAGGCCTGGTTGAGCAACCTGATCGCCTGACGGTCGCGTCTTCCCGGGCTTTTGCCGCCGAATACGACCGCAATCAGACGCCGGCCATGGCGTTCAACAGAAACCGCGATGTTGTAGCCCGAATCGTTGACAAAACCGGTTTTCACCCCGTCAGTGCCCTTATAGCGCGTGAGCAGCTTGTTGTGGTTTCGAAAGGAGCGCTTGCGATAGCGGTATTTTTTCATCGAAAACAGATGATACTGATTTGGAAAATCGCGCCGCAGCGCGATGACCAGCCGGGCAATGTCGCGCGCGGTTGATCTCTGCTTCCGGTTGGGCAGGCCGGAAGCATTGCGGAACGTGGTCCGGCTCATGCCGAGCTGGCGCGCCCGCAGCGTCATGTATTCGGCGAATTTTTCCTCGGTGCCGGCGAGCGATTCGGCAACCACGGTGGCGACATCGTTGGCCGATTTCGTGATCAGCGTGCCAATCGCGTCGCGTACGGAAATCTTGCGACCTCGCCTTAGGCGGAGTCTCGACTTGGGCCGCTTGGAAGCGCGCCTCGAGACGGTAAGCATCTGGTCGAGCGTCAGCTTTTTTTCTTTCAACGCTTCGAAAACCAGGTAGAGCGTCATCATTTTAGTGAGCGATGCCGGATAGACCCGCCGGTCGGGGCTGACGGCATGCAGTACGTCGCCGCTTTTCTCGTCGACGATGATCGAGGTGTACGTTCTGGCGTGCGCCGGAATCGCCAGCGTGACCGTCAGCAAAAAAAGAATTGCAAAAGCAAACGTACGATTCATCAGTGCTCGTCACCCTCATATTCGCCCGCGCCCAGTTTGCGCCGGGGGAGCGTGGAGATAGCCAAACCCCTTCAGAATCAACAGATTTTAGTCAAATCCATGATTCCTGTCCATTTTGAACTCGGGCGCCTAATAACCGGTTAACCATATGCATTTTAGTAACTATTAGCATCAATGCCGATAAACTCCTTTCAAACCGGGCCCGCGATCCAATATCATGTTAGCGATGCCCGGTTGGGGCTTGGTTAAGAGATACATTTCGGAAGCTCATGAGCGATAGCGGAAAGGATCGGGACCCACAAGGTAATCCCACGACCGGTGTAGTCGTCAGGTCGAAACCGAAAACGCGTAAACCCTCCATGTACAAAGTCATCATGCTGAATGATGATTACACGCCCATGGAGTTCGTGGTGATGGTACTGGAGCGGTGCTTCATCAAGAGCCACGATGAAGCCGTCGAAATTATGCTGCATGTCCACCAGAAGGGTGTGGGGGTCTGCGGCTTGTTCACCTACGAGGTGGCGGAAACCAAAGTGAACCAGGTCATGGATTTGGCCCAGCAGCATCAGCACCCGCTGCAATGCACCCTGGAAAAGGAATAGTCCCATGTTGTCGCGTAATCTGGAAAGTAGTCTGCATAAGGCCCTCTCGCATGCGCGCGAGCGGCACCACGAATATGCGACACTGGAGCACCTGCTGCTTGCGCTAACCGATGATCAGGACGCCATCGCGGTGCTGCGCGCCTGCGGGGTCGATCTCGACAAGTTGTGCGGCGAGTTGGGTGACTATCTAGATAACGAACTTGGCAATCTGGTGGTTAACCGCGATGAGGATCCGAAGCCGACCGCCAGCTTCCAGCGCGTCGTTCAGCGTGCGGCAATTCATGTGCAGACCTCGGGTCGCCAGGAAGTGACCGGCGCCAATGTGCTGGTCGCCATGTTCTCCGAGCGCGAATCGCACGCCGTCTATTACCTGCAGGAGCAGGAGATGTCGCGCTTCGATGCCGTGAACTACATTTCGCACGGCATCGCCAAAGTTCCCGGCCGTTCCGAAGCGCGCCCCGTCGAGGGCGCGACTGAGGAAGAGGCCCCGGCGGAAAAGCCTGCCAAGCGGGGACAGGAAGCGCTCAACACCTACTGCGTCGATCTCAACCAGAAAGCCAATGACGGCAAGATCGACCCGCTGATTGGCCGCGACGCCGAAATCGAGCGCACCATCCAGGTGCTGTGCCGGCGCACCAAGAACAACCCGCTTTACGTCGGTGAAGCCGGCGTTGGCAAGACGGCGCTGGCCGAGGGGCTGGCGCGGCGCATCGTGCTGGATGAGGTTCCCGACGTGCTCAAGGACGCCACCATCTACTCGCTCGACATGGGCGCGCTGCTGGCCGGCACCCGCTACCGCGGCGATTTCGAGGAGCGCCTGAAGGCGGTGGTCAACGAGCTCGAGGCCTATGACGGCGCCATCCTGTTCATCGACGAGATCCACACCGTGATCGGCGCCGGCGCGACCTCGGGCGGCTCCATGGACGCCTCCAACCTG
>JAZFSB010000365.1:0-3860 GCA_036445935.1 Alphaproteobacteria bacterium
ACGGTCGCCAGCGACATGCCCATCAAGGCCGCGAAGACCCAGAAGACCATCTGCGCCGTGCTGAACTGCAGCGCGTGCAGCCGCGCCGACAGGAAGAACACCAGCCCCAGCGGGGCCAGCATGACAACCCATCGCAGCCCGGTCGCGAATAGCGTATGGCCCATACTCGTCAGGCCTTGTATCTGTCCGGCGCTGTCCGTGACGACCGACATCTGGAAAACGACCACCGCCACGATCCCGGTCAGCGCCAGACCGGAAGCCATATAGTTGTAGACCCGCAGCATATGCTGCCGCAGACCTTCATCGACCATCGCCCGGTTGGCGGTGCCGGTGTAAACCTGTTTTTGAATTCCAAAAGCCATGGCTGATCCTCGGTAAAATCTGATCCGTTCGTCGGGGTAAATTATGGGGAGAGATAATATGAAATCAAGGGGGTATCGTGCAGCGGCGACGATTAAGGCTTTGTAAATATTACTCGTTCCGCAGCAGCGGGGCGGCTTTGCGGCCGAGCGCGCGCCAAGTGCCGGCCAGTGCCAGCGCCATGATTGCCACGATAGAAAAAATCATGGTAACCACTACCGTGCCTGGCATTGGGGCCCAGCTGGCTCGCATCACCTGGGTCAGGATCGCCCAGGCGGCGGCCGAGCCCGCCAAGGCGGCGATCAGAACGGTTGCCGCGGCCATCAGCCCGAATTCCATCAGAAACGCGCCAATGATCTGATGCCGCCTTGCACCCAGCACCTTGAGCACGACGGAGTCGTAAATCCGCCGGTGATTGCCGGCGGCAACCGCGCCGCCCAGCACCAGCACCCCGGCCAGCACCGTGATAGACGCCGTAAGCCGCACCGCGCCGGCGATGCGCTCCATGATCTGGCTCAGCGAGCGCAGCACGTCGCGGACCCGGATCGCGGTGATGTTGCCGAACTTGTCGGCGATGGCGCGGCCCACGGCTTCTTCCGACGCGGCATCGACATGAACCGTCGCGATGTGGGTCTGCGGCGCCGTCTCGATAACGCCGGGAGAAAATACGATGACGAAGTTCAGCCGGAATGATCCCCAGTCGATCTCGCGCAGACTGGCGATCCGCGCCGTGATGGCGCGCCCCAGCACGTTGACGGTCAGCGTGTCGCCGACGCCAATGCCGAATCCCCGTGCCGTGTCGGCGTGCAGCGAGATCAGCGGCGGGCCCGTATAGTCGGCCGGCCACCATTCGCCCTCGATCAGTCTTGTGCCTTCCGGCGGCTTGGCTGCCCAGGTCAGTCCCCGGTCGTTGCGCACCACCCAGCGCACGTTCTGCGCCACCTTGGCCTGTTCCACTGGTGTGCCATCGATCGCGGTGATGCGCCCGCGCAGCATCGGCGTGCGCTGGATCGCCTCGACCCCGGGGACCCCCCGCACCACGCGCTCGAACGGCGCGACCTGGTCGGGTTGGATGTCGATGAAGTAATAGGCCGGCGCGCGTTCCGGCAGGGTGTCTGAAATCTGGCGCTCGATATTGCCCTGGACGACCACGACGGCGACCAGAACCGTCAGCCCGAGGCCCATCGACAGCACCACGTTCGCGGTCTGGGCGCCGGGCCGGTGCAGGTTGGCCAGCGCCAGGCGCGTCATCGCCCGGCCATGGCGTGCGCGCGCGGCAAGCCGCATCACGCCGCGTCCCGCCAGATGAAATATCACCAGCGCCACCGCCGCGCCAACAACGAACCAGATGGCGATGATGCGATCCTGCGCGGTGATGACGGCCAGTGCCGCCATCGTGATAACCGACAGGGCGACGGCCAGCGCTACACCTCGCTTGGGTCGCGCCCGCGATGGGGCGATCAGATTGCGGAACAGGCTGCCGGGCGGCGTTTCGCAGGCGCGTGCGATCGGCCATAGCGCGAACGCGGCCGCGGTCAACACGCCGAACGAAGCGGCAAGCAACAACGGCACCGGATAGAACCCGAGCCGCAGCGGGGTGGGCGCGATCTCGGCCAGTGCCGCCGAGGCGGCAATCGGGAGTGCGGCGCCGAGCACCAGTCCGATCAGGATGCCCAACGCCGCCATCACGCCGACCTGTAACAGATAGGTCTGAAAGATGATGCGCCCGGTCGCGCCGACGCATTTCAGCGTGGCGATGGTCGCTGTCTTTCCGGCGAGATAGGCGCGGACCGCATTGCCCGCGCCGACGCCGCCGATCAACAGCGCGGTCAGCCCGACCAGGGTCAGGAACTGGGTGGTGCGTTCGACAAAGCGCTGGACCCCCGGCGTGGCGCGGGTGCGGTCGCGCACCCGCCAGCCGGCGTCGGGAAACCTGTCTGTCAGCGCGCTGTGGAAGCCGGCCAGCGTGGCGCCGTCGGCAAGCCTGAGGCGCGTGTAATAGCGCACCTGCGCGCCTGGCCGGATCAGCCCCGACGCAAGCAGCCCGGCCTCGGAAATGATAACGCGTGGGCCCAGCGTGATCGCCCGCGTGCCGCCCACCTTGTCGGGCTCGTTCTCGACCACGGCGCGGATTTCATAAAGCGCGTCGCCAACCCGGATGCGCTGGCCCACGGCAAGCCCGAGCCGCTCAAGCAGCCCGCGTTCGGCGGCGGCCCCCCATATGCCTTCGCCGCGCGCGAAGACCGCCTTCCGATCGTTCCCCCGGTCCAACTCAAAGACGCCGTAAAGCGGGTAGGCGTCGTCGATGGTTTTCAAATCGATCAGCGCCCGGCGCGCGCCGTCCATACTCCGCGCCATCGACCGCATGCGGATGGTGGTCGAAAGTCTGCCCCAGCCGGCGAGCCAGCGCCGCGCGTCGGGTTTTATAGGCTGGTGGATGGTGCGGATCGAGACATCGCCGCCAAGCAGTACGCGCCCGTCGGCCGCCAGACCGCCGACCACCGAGGCGGCGATCGACCCGATCCCGGCGATGGCGGCGACGCCAAGCGCCAGACAGGCGAGGAATATGCGGAACCCGGCCAGACCGCCACGCAGTTCGCGCCGCGCGAAGCCGACCGCGATGCGCAAGCTTCTCATCCGGCGCGGGTCCCGTTTACGATGCGTCCGTCGGCGATGCGGATCTCGCGGGTGCAGCGCGCGCCCACCGCGTCGTCATGGGTGATCAGCAATAAAGTGGTGCCGTGCTCGGCTGAAAGCGAAAACAGCAAATCGATTACCGCTTCACCGGTGGCGCGGTCGAGATTGCCGGTCGGCTCGTCAGCCAGCAGCAGCCGGGGGCCGGCCGCGAAGGCGCGGGCCAGCGCTACACGCTGCTGTTCGCCACCCGAAAGCTGATCGGGATAATGGCTCAGCCGGTGGGAGAGCCCGACCGAGGCGAGCCCGTGCTCGGCCCGCGCGAAGGCATCGTCCAGACCAGCCAGTTCGCACGGCACGGCGACGTTTTCAAGCGCCGACATGGTCGGCACCAGGTGAAAATTCTGGAATACGATTCCCATCGTGTTGCGCCGGAACATGGCCAGTGCATCTTCGCTCATCGCGCCCAGATCCTGACCGTCGATCGTGATGCGGCCAGCGCTTGGGCGTTCCAGCCCCGCGATCAGCATCAGCATGGTGGTCTTGCCCGACCCCGACGGACCGACCACGGCGACCGTTTCGCCGGGGGCCACGCCAAGCGTCACGCCGCGAAGAATGTTGACCGCGCCGGCTGGTCCCTCCAGCCTAAGGTGAACGTCGTCGAGATGGATCATCGGAGATAAACGTGCCGCATCGGTTCGGGGACAAAACGAAATATGACGTGCGCCGGGATATTTACAACCGCGTGCGCGTAATTGCCGCGCTGTTTGCCGCGCTGATCGTGTTCATCAACGTCCCGGCCGGGGCCGCCGGCCCGGTCCGTATCCTGGTGCTGGGCGACAGCCTTGCGGCCGGATACGGCCTGC